>CATJJD010000226.1 GCA_949740385.1 uncultured Lachnospiraceae bacterium | reverse complement strand
TCTGTCGAAACATCCGACTGGCAAATATATTTTACCGTTTGGAGTTGATCGAAGCTTACGGAACCGGAATTATAAAAATCATGGAAGCGTATGATGGAACCGGACTGACACCGCAGATTGAAACATCTGATAATGCATTTAAAATTATTCTCCCCAACCGGAATGCAATACCGGAGCCTGCAAAGCAAATGCAGATAAATCCGCAGAAAGAAACGCCGGAAGAACAGGTAATCGCGCTGACCAGGAAACAGGGGGCTGTTACAAGAAAGGAACTGGAAATACTGCTTGGCACAGGCCAGTCATCCTGCGAACGTCTGCTAAAGAAAATGATTAAAAACGGCCTTCTGATCCAGAAAGGGAATGGCAAAAACACCCATTATTGTCTGTCAAAAACCGAAAATCCATAAACCACACACAAATCACAAACTTCTGTGTTATACTGTTTTCCGGATGTGTCGTTATGCAAAGAATCTTAGTTGTCGAGGATGATCCGGACATTCAGGAGCTGTTGAAAAACTTTCTGCAGGAGGCCGGCTACGAGGGTGTTTTAGCCGGCGACGGCGTGGAGGCCCTGTCCACCTTTTCTGCCATGCAGACGGATCTGGTTCTGCCTGATGTGATGCTCCCGAAAATTGACGGCTTTGCCGTCTGTGAGCTGATCCGAAAGCAGTCCCAGGTCCCTGTCATTATGCTCACCGCATTGAGCGGCGAAAAAGAGCAGATCCGGGGGCTGGATTTGCAGGTGGACGACTACATCACAAAGCCCTTTTCCATGCCGATTTTAATTCGAAAAATTGCCGCTGTTCTGCGGCGGAGCAGCGGACCAAAGCAGGATGAACACCAGACAATTATTTACCGGAACCTCACTCTGGACTGCGACAATTACACCGTAACGGTAAATGAAGTTACTTCTGAACTGACACAGAGAGAATTTGAAGTGCTGAAGGAACTGCTCACGAATCAGGGGCGCATTTTAACAAGACAAAATCTTTTGGACCGGCTGTGGCGCTACGATTTTTACGGGGATGAGCGTGTGGTTGACACCCACATCAAGAATCTGCGCAAGAAGCTTGGGATACCATTGATCCAGACGATCCGAGGGGTGGGGTATAAAATTGACACGGAATACTGGCATGGCTGATGCCGCATACCTACTCCGGCAGACTGAACGCGATTTTGGATGAACGGACGAAAAAATTTATTGCGGAGCTCAAACAGGTGCCCTTTTCAGAAAGCGGCGGTCTGTTCGATCAGTTTATTGCGGATACGGAAATCCGTTCGGCCGAGCTGTACAACAGCAGCGGCGATTTTGTGCCGCTGCCTGCAAAAGAAACCGATAACGAATGGGCGAGCAATATCGCACAGGCGACTGCCGCTGACTCCGGTGAAACCGCCCCGGTTTTATCCGGCCAGTATTACTTTTCATTCTCCGATTCCGATGACCGCTACACGCTCGTTGTCTACGGAGAGGCAAAACAGCTTTTGGAACTGCAGCAGTCCTTTGTCCGCGTTTTTCCGATTATCCTGCTCCTGATTCTGGCTGCTGCCCTTGTCATTTCCGGGCTGTACTCCCGCATGATTACAGGGCCCGTGCTGAAAATCAGCCGCATTTCCGAAAAAATGTCTGACCTGCAGCTGGACTGGACGGTGGACGAACAGCGGACGCTTCCACGGCGCAATTCGCAATTCCTGGAACAGAAACGGCACGACAGACATTTACACCCTGCGCGACTTCGCTCCCCCGGATGCCTCCGGCAACGGAACACTGACCGGCATTAAAGAATACAGTTCGGCGGAATTTGATGAACGCACAAAGTCTGAAAAACAAACCGGCTCCGGCGCATGTATCACACTCACCGGAAAGAATAATTAAGAATTTCTCCGTTGACTCCTCCTGCAGAAACAGATATACTTTTATGAAAATACACAGGAGAATTCAAAATGGAAAACAGAAGCAAAAACAGTTTTATCCGCAAATTTGTCGGAGACCGGGCGTTCTACCGGATGGTGCTCTCCATCGCGGTGCCCATTATGATCCAGAACGGCATCACCAACTTCGTGGGCCTTCTGGACAACATTATGATCGGCCGGGTGGGCACGGAACAGATGTCCGGCGTCGCCATCGTCAACCAGCTGCTGTTCGTGTACAGCCTGTGCCTCTTTGGGGCCGTGTCCGGCGCAGGCATCTTCACCGCGCAGTTTTTCGGCCAGAAAAACAATAAGGGCATTCAGGACACCATGCGCTTCAAGCTGTACTCCGTCGTCGTCATCACGGTGCTCACGGTCCTTCTGATGCTGGCCGCAGGCGATGTGCTGATCACCACCTACCTGACGGGAGACGGCTCGCCTGAAAGCGCAGCTGCCACGCTGATTTCCGGCAGACAGTACCTGCTCGTCATGCTCTTCGGACTTCCGGCCTTTGCCCTAAGCCAGGTGTACTCCAGCACGCTGCGTGAATGCGGCGAGACGGTTCTTCCGATGAAAGCCGGGATGGCCGCCGTGCTCGTCAACCTGATTTTCAACTACCTGCTCATATACGGCAGGCTGGGCCTTCCGCGGCTCGGCGTCGCAGGCGCTGCTGCAGCCACCGTGCTCTCCCGCTACGTGGAGCTTGGAATCGTCCTGTTTCGGGTGCACCGAAGCGGCTCCTGGCCCTTTGTCCGCGGCCTCTGCAAAAGCCTTCGGGTTCCCGCGCCGCTGGTCAGAAATATTCTGATCAAGGGCTCGCCGCTGCTTCTCAACGAGACGCTCTGGGCGGCGGGTATGGCCATGCTGACCCAGTGCTACAGCATCCGCAGCTTAAATGTGGTGGCGGCCTTAAACATCTCCAACACCATCAGCAATATTTTCAATATTGTATTCATCGCGCTTGGAGATTCGGTGGCCATCGTCATCGGCCAGCTCCTCGGCGCCGGCAAAATGGAGGAGGCGAGAGACACCGACACGAAGATGATCGCCTTCTCCGTCGCGTGCTGCACACTGATGGCGGCCGTCATGTTTGTCTGCTCGCCGCTGTTTCCGATGCTGTACAACACCAACGCTGAGGCACGGCTGCTCGCCCGAAACTTTATCATGACGACCGCCGTTTTCATGCCCCAGAACGCATTTCTGCACGCGGCCTACTTTACGCTGCGCTCCGGAGGCAAAACGATTGTCACGTTCCTGTTTGACAGCGCGTTTATCTGGATTATCAGCATCCCGGTGGCCGCGGGTCTCAGCCGGTTCACGGCGCTGCCGGTGCTCGGCATATTTATCGTCGTGCAGTTTGCGGATACGCTCAAATGCCTGGTGGGCTTCATCCTTGTGAAAAAAGGCGTCTGGCTCCAGAATATCGTGAGCTGACCGCCCCTTTTCGCGAACGGCGCCGGCCTGAAGGCTCCGACCAGCCGCTTACGTCGAACGCAGCCGTACAGCGCACCTTAAACGGTATGCGCTCCGGCGTGAGCATTATCATATTCCCAGTAATGCGTATCGGCCTCCTCTCCGGCCTCCTCGCACCGCTTCTCTCTGCCGGCGTTCCTGCGATCGCTCTCCTTCTCCTGCCGGACGCTGCGGATCATGGCGTAAAACAGGTAATTGTCCCCGCAGCGGCCGATCATGCGCACGTTGGAGCGGATACAGATTTTCGCCTCCCCGCACACGCCGGACCGGTAATGCCGCCAGGTCTCGCACTCCTGCTCTTCCATGGTGAGAATAGCCTCATCCAGCATTTCCACATAGACCGAGCGGTTCTCCTCGTCAAATACGGAAAACGCGTCGGACGCAAGGAAATCCTTCTCCGACAGGTTCATTCCCACCTCCTGCAGATATTTCCGGTTCACCCGAAGAATTTCCAGTTTCCCGTTACAGTAGCTGAATATGGCTGCGCCGCCCACATAGTTGTTGAAAATGAGCGTCTCCTGTGATTTCGGGTCCCAGAAATTCCCGACATCAAATTTGTCGATAACCTCAAGCTGCGGAAGCCTTGTCTCGATGGCCTGTTTTCGCACAAGCTCCATGTACTCCGCCTCCGGAAGGGGCTTCGCGTACAGGTAGCCCTGGATAATATCGCAGCCGATGCTCCGCAGAAAATCCGCCTGCTCCACCGTCTCTACGCCCTCCGCAATCATCGGCGTTCCGAGCCACTTAAGCATCCGCACGACGGAGCTTAAGATTGTGCCGCCCCGGTTTCCTCCGGCCTCCTCCGACAAAAAGAGCATGTCCAGCTTTACAATATCCAGCTCAATGTCCTTTAGCACATTCAGGGATGAGTAGCCGCTTCCGAAATCATCCATCTCCACAATGTAGCCATGCTCGTGGAGCTTCGAAATCACCTCGTTTGTCATTTTGCTGTTGCCCCGGATCGAGGACTCCGTGATCTCCACCCGCAGAAACTCCACCGGAACCTTGTAGCGCTTTCGCACCGACTCCAGCCGTTCCACAAAATCCGGCTGGAAAATATCGTGTCTGGAAAAATTGGTCGAAACCGGAACCATCGGGACGCCGTTTTTCATACATCTGCGCAGGAAGGCGCACACTTCCTCGAACACGTACATGTCCAGCTTTGTGATAAATCCGTTCTTCTCGAAAATCGGCACAAAGGTGCCCGGCTGAATCATCCCCCGCCCGTCGTTTTTCCAGCGGACAAGCGCCTCCGCACCGACGAGCATGCCGGTGTGATGGTTGTACTGCGGCTGGTAACAGAGAACAAAATTCTTCTTTCTGAGCGCGTTCTCCATCATGCCCGTAATTTCCTGTTCGGTGAGCATTGCATTTCGCAGCTCTTCGTTGTAGTAGCTGAACCGCTGCATATAGCTGCCCTTGATGACGGACTGCGCCAGAATTGCCCGGTCGATCATCAGCTCCGCCGACAGGCGCGTTTCCTCCGTCATGTATACGCCCATACTGCACATAATTCCGATCGGAAGACCGAAGGATTCAATGCGCACAAGCATCCGCTCAATCCGCTCCTCAAGCCCCGGCCCCGCGTCATGGGTAAAGATCGTGAAACGGTCGGAGCCGAAACGGCAGGTCAGGTCACCCTCCCTTGCCAGCTCGTTAATAACCGACGCAATGTGCCGCAGCAGCCGGTCCCCCTCGTCCGTTCCAAAAATATCGTTGACAGCCTTAAAGTGCACAATGTCAAAAAAGATCATCGCATACCCGCCCGCGGCCGCATCGTCGGAGACAGACAGACTCTCTACCGCCCGGCAGAAGGTCTCCCGCTTCATAAGCCCCGTCAGCGGGTCCGTCTCCAGCATCCGCTTCAGATGTGCCTCGTCAAACACCTCTTCGCCGATGTCCGTAAAAGTAATGTTCACGCACCGTCCCGGCTCCGAGCATATAAATCCCACCCGGTACCAGCGGCACTTTCCCTGCCCGTCCCGGAGCGGGTACTCCGTAAAATACACGCAGGGCATATTCATCCCCGCAATTTCCATAAGCTTCTCGCGAAACGCCTCCGCCGTCTGCTTATCACTGTAGCGCTCCTCCTCCAGAATCTGCCACAGAGGCCGGCCCTCAGCCGTCTGACTCCGCGGCTCTGTTCCAGTGACGCGATATGCAAAAGTCCCGCTCCTGCAGTCGTAAGTAACAAGCGCACTTTCCCTGTAACGCTTCGCGCTTCTGTCCGGAATTTCTCCTGTCAGGTTCTCCCCTTTATGTCCCATCTTCTCGAATTCCTTTCAAAATGATCCTGTCATTAAATTATAAAATTGTACGCTCTATATTAGCATATTTCCTGCAGATTTTCCACAACAAATCAGACTTTCATAATGAATCAGGTCTTCCTGTCCCGGATCATTTTCCCGTCATCTTTTTCTCTTGCTAAGTACACGCATACTTGCTATTATAGTAGTACCGATTGCGGCATTTGCACGGAAATCATCCGAAAAACCGGAAGGACTGCCGTACCTGCGGCGGATTGCGGCGCAGATACGCGCAGTGAATAAGGTCGGATCTGTCATCGAAGCGACATTGAATGAATTGAATGAAAAGAAGTGCAGATCTTCGCCCAGACGGTAAAACGAACAAGGAGAATAAAAATTTATGTACACTCTGTTGCTGCTTCTCATCTATCTGGCATTTATCAGTCTGGGACTTCCGGACTCGCTGCTGGGCTCCGCATGGCCCGTAATCCATACGGCCTTTGACGTTCCGCTCTCCTACGCGGGATTTGTCACCATGATTATCTCCTGCGGCACCATCTGCTCAAGCCTTCTGTCCGAGCGCCTGACCAAAAAGCTCGGCGTAAACATCGTCACGGTCACCAGTGTATTTCTGACTGCCGCCGCACTGTACGGCTTTTCCACCGCGAACGCCTTCTGGATGCTGTGCGTCTGGGCCGTTCCCTACGGGCTTGGCGCAGGCGCCATCGACGCCGCGCTGAACAACTACGTGGCGCTGCATTACAGCTCCCGCCACATGAGCTGGCTTCACTGCTTCTGGGGCGTTGGCACCATCATAAGCCCCTACGTGATGAGCTATGCCCTGACCAGTTCCATGTGGCAAAACGGCTACCGCATGGTTTCGCTTGTGCAGACAATCATCGCCCTTGTTCTGCTTGTCACGCTCCCGGTGTGGAGGGTAAACCGCAAAGTGGACAAAAAGGATGAACAGCCGGTGATCCTTGGCATACGGGGCGCCTTTGCCATCCGCGGCGTGCCCCAGCTGCTGCTTGGCTTTTTCTCCTACTGCGCGCTGGAATCCACACTCATTCTCTGGGCCAGCAGCTACCTGGTAGGTGCAAAGGGCATCACCCCGGAGCGGGCCGCCGCCTTCGCCTCCCTCTTCTGCATCGGAATCACCGCCGGAAGATTTCTCGCGGGATTTGTGACGGAAAAGCTGGGCGATTTCCGGCTGATCCAGATCGGCGCCGCCGTTCTGACGCTCGGCTGCGCCGCCATGCTGCTCCCGTTACCTACCGACCTTGCGGCCCTTACGGGCCTTGTGATTATGGGCGTCGGCTGCGCCCCGGTCTACCCGTCCATCATACACGCAACGCCATCCAACTTCGGGGAGGAGAACTCCCAGGCAATCATCGGCATCCAGATGGCCAGCGCCTACTTCGGCTCCACCTTCATGCCGCCGGTGTTCGGGCTGATCGCCAACCATATCTCGGTGGGACTGATGCCGCTTTACGTGCTCATGTTTGTGGTACTTATGTATGTGATGGTCCGAAAGACCTTCCGGCTGACGCGGTAGCTCACTGGCGTTTAAGCCGCTCCGCCCGCTCCTTCACATTCCGCTCGAAGGCCTCCTGCGACATGGACGGATCTTTTGTCTGCATCCAGATTTCACATGGGAGACTGCCGCATGTTTTACAGCTCTTTAACTCTTTTTGTTCCACCGCGCACGCGTAGATCGGACACGCCCGTCCCTCCGGCGCGTGGAACACCCTTCCGCGGGTCTCATTGCAGCCCTTACAGAGACTGCCGTAGCAGCCGCATGTCCTGCACGCCGAACCGCAGCAGGTTACCTGCTCCGCCGCAAGAATCTCCTGCTGCTTCTTTTTTCCAAGTCCCTGAAACACCAGATCGTATGACTTGTCCAGCATATCCTTAAGCAGATCATCCGGCACCGCCCCGTCCGGCTTCACCGAGTTCCAGTGGGTCTTGTTCATATAGTAGCCGGGCACGATGTCCTCGTACTGCTGCCGCAGAAAATCACCCTCCTGGGGATCAAGCTTTAGCGTAATGTAGTACGGCTTATCCTCCTGATCCAGGCAGAGGGCCGCAAACAGCTTGCCGCCGATCCGGTAGCGCACCCAGTACCACTCCTCCTTCCGATCCTTCACAACACCCGTTTTTTTCATCAGAAATTCATCCAGCCATGTGTATCGCATCCTTTACCTCCTCATTCCGCTGACAATGCGCCATCTCCTGGGCGCCGCTCATTCGTTTCCTATAATAGCACAGAAAACATGTCAGCAGTATGTCATGTTTCAGAGAGTTTCTTTGAATTTCCTGATTCGGAATGCTGCGGCAGACAGCCGACAGAGACAGTGCCGGGAAAGGATGACAATAAGAAACTGCGCATCGAACGGCTGCTCCCTTTTGCCGCGCGCCGGATTTCTTACCCAAACTGCAAAAGCATTTTATCTCTCACGACTGGAATTATGCCGCACATGTAAAAAAATCAGAAGTCATTGTATGGCGCCATGTTCCTTACCAGCCAGGGACTCCGGTGCTCTCCTCTCCCAGCGAAAGAACCTGGAAGATGTAACCCTTCCAGATTCTGATAAATATGTTCGGTTTTTGATATCCATAAGTACAGAGGCACGGCAGAAAACCGCCGTTTTTTCCCTTCTCTGTTTCTTTACAAATTTTATTTTTGCCTGTACTTTAATTATAGATAAACGAAAACAGAGGAGGACAATCACATGAACACTTTACAGACTCAAATTGGAAACTATCTGGAGTATTGCAGGACACAAAAGCGTCTGGACAAAAAGACCGTAAAAGCATACCGCACAGATTTGCGGCAATTCGCCGAACAGATCTTTACATCTGAAATCGGGGAGCTGACCGCTGCTGTCCTGGAAGTATATGTAAGAGAGCTTCATCAGCAGTACGCACCTAAAACTGTAAAAAGAAAAATTGCGTCTTTAAAAGCATTCTTCCATTACCTGGAGTATAAAGAAATCATTTATTACAATCCGTTCAATAAGCTGCAGATAAAATTCCGTGAACCGGTCATACTGCCGAAAACAATCCCCCTACACACCATTGAAACACTGTTCAATACCATTTACGCCCAATACCACAATGCCCGGAGTCTTTACCGGAAAAGGAGCACACTGCGGGATATAGCCGTTATCGAACTGCTCTTTGCAACCGGAATCCGAATATCCGAGCTGTGCACAATTCAATGTCAGAACATAGATCTGCGGGATCATGTCATAGTGATAAACGGAAAAGGGTCCAAAGAACGCCTGATCCACATATGCAGCAGCTCCGTCATTGCCGCAATGAACAAATATCGAAACGAATATTACAGAGAAATTCAGTCCTGCGGATATTTCTTTGTAAACCGCATCGGAAACCGGCTGTCAGACCAGTCCGTAAGGGAAATGATCAACAAATACTGCCGCATGGCAGACATTCCGCAGCATATCACTCCGCACATGTTCCGACACACTTTTGCTACCCTGCTCCTGGAAGAAAACGTCGATCTCCGTTACATCCAGACAATGCTCGGGCACAGCTCCATAAACGTGACAGAAATATACACGCATGTCACGATGTCGAAGCAGAAAGATATTCTCGAGTCGAAGCATCCCCGTAAAAATATGAATATATCCGGTCAGTTATAACAGCTTTAACAGTCTTGAAAGTCCCGTTTCAAGACTGTTTTTTCTGTATATGAATCTGTCCTGTATTTCACAGCTCTGCTTTTTTGTCTTCACTCCTTTAGTCAGTTACCTTCTTTTTATTCTAATTTGCGGTTGTCACCGGTGATATGCTGCCAGCTTCTGTTCAGGAATGTCCGGTAAAAGGGTATTCGGGGATAATTAAAAGTTATCCGTTGGTTTGGGGCACCCTGTCTGCACGATATTATTCCCTCCGAGAATATAACTGCCGACCGCCATCGGTTTTCTTATATCCTGTGGTTATAATACGGGCATCTGTTTCACAATAATATTCAAAATCAAATCGTTTTTCCTGTTCTGAAATAAAGTATCCGTTCGTCTTTAAAACTGTTGATAATTCTGAGATCGCCGCGTTCCCGGTCACAATCCTGCAATATACTTTCGGCACATAACCAACGGATAACTTTTAATTATTTCTTAAAGAGAATAACATAAATCCCCGGGACTTGCAAGAAAATTCAATATATTATCTGTTTTCCCATTAATTTAGGCAACAATCACTTTCAACCTGACAAATATTCAGTAATTATATATTTTCTCACTTCCTCCCACCCTTTATCCGTCCCCCCGAACAGCTCCGGAAAACACATTATCTGCTTTCCGTATCTCCCCCCGGATCTCCCCCGGCAGCAATCGGTAATGTTGAACATTACACTCGAATATGCTATACTTAACGCCATCAAAACCGCACCATCAGGCAAGGAGGCATCTATCATGGCAATAAGAAATTTACGATATAACGACGATCCTGTTTTACGCAAAAAATGCAAAGAAGTAACTGCCGTCAACGACAAAATCCGACAGATTCTGGACGACATGCTCGACACACTTCACAGCACCGGCAACGGAGCAGCCCTTGCGGCCAATCAGGTGGGCATATTAAAGCGCCTTGTGGTCATCGACTGCGACGACTGCCTGTTAAAGCTGGTCAATCCGGTTATAATCGAATCCAGCGGCCTTCAGGAGTGCGGCGAGGCTTGCCTCAGCTTTCCAAACCGCTGCGTCAAAACAAGGCGCCCGCAGAAAGTGACCATTCAGGCCCTCAACGAGCAGGGCGAGGAAATCACCGTAACCGGCGAAAACCGCCTGGCGCAGTGCTTCTGTCATGAGCTGGAACATCTGGACGGGGAAATATTTCTGGATCAGGCCGTTACAGAGACAAAAAAAGAGGGGTAATCTCCCCTCCATCCCGATCATACCATGCGCCCGCCTGGATTACAAGACTGTTTATTCAAAAATGCATATGTTAAACTGACAGGGCACTGCGATTCAGCAACAACGTTTCTTTCAGTTTTTACAGGAGGTCACTGATTATTATGGAAAATGCACAGGCCAATAACCAGGCGGAGCGTCTGTCCGAAGAAAAACGATTGGAAGAGACGCTTGCCCTGGCGACAAAGCAGTTAACGCTTGCGAGGGCGGCGGCAGAGAAAAAGAAAACCGAGATCCTGGAAGCCAAAAGGGAAGTGTACGAAAACACCGAACACGCCATACCGAATCTGTGGTCCGCAGACGGCTTCGAGGCGCTGGCCGAGCTGAGCCAGTACACAAACCCTGTCACGGAAAAAATCGCGGATTATGAGGAGGAAGAGCGCAGGATACACCATCTGGAAGCCCTGCTGAAATCCCCTTATTTTGCCCGCATCGATTTCCGTTTTGACGGAGACGGCGAGGCCGAAAAAATCTATATCGGACGCGCCTCCCTGAAAGAAAACCATTGTCAGGAAATGCACGTCTACGACTGGCGCTCTCCCATCGCCAGCGTATTCTACCGCTTTATGGCGGGAAATGCCTTCTACGACGCGCCGGCCGGGCGCATCACCGGAGAGCTCTGCCTGAAGCGCCAGTACGAGATTAAAAACGGAAAGCTGGAATATTTCTTCGACTCCGACGTGCAGGTAATGGACGACATTCTCAGGCAGCTTCTGTCTCAGAACGCCTCGAACACAATGAAGTCCATAGTGGAGACCATACAGCAGGATCAGGACATCGTGATCCGCGACATAGAAAACGACCTGCTGATGGTGCAGGGCGTCGCGGGGAGCGGAAAGACGTCCATCGCCCTTCACCGGGCGGCCTGGCTGATGTATCAGGGGCTGCAGACAAAGCTGACAGCAGATCACATTATGATCCTCTCCCCCAACGACGTGTTCGAGCAGTACATCTCCGACGTGCTGCCGGAGCTGGGCGAAGAAAACGTTGTCACCGCCGTATTTGACGACATACTGCAGATGCTATTAAAGGATCAGGTCATCCAGCCGAAAAACGATTTTATGGAACATCTGGTCGCCGATTCCCCGAACCGTTCTCTGTTAAAAAGCAGCATCGCCTTCAAGACATCCGAGGAATTTCTGGATATTGCGGACTGTTTTCTCTCCGCAGGACAAAAAAGCGGCGCCGCCGACGCCGTGACCCTTTACCGGAAAATAATCGAGGATATTGCCGCCAGCGCGCCATCCGAGGACATCCGGAAAATATGCGCATACACGGTGGAAAATCTGGAGGAAAGCTGCCTGCACTACGACGACGCCATAGCTGCCGCATACCTGGCATTAAAGCTTGCGGGAATCAGCGAATATCGGCATATCCGGCATGTGATTATAGACGAAGCGCAGGATTACTATCCGCTCCAGTACGAAATATTCCGCCTGCTATTTCCGGCCGCAGGGTTCACCATACTCGGCGACATGAACCAGACCATTATAAAGAAAGAGGATCTCTCCTTTTACGATCAGGTTCAAAGCATACTGCAGCGGAAAAAAGC
Organism: uncultured Lachnospiraceae bacterium; assembly: GCA_949740385.1. Taxonomy (GTDB): domain Bacteria; phylum Bacillota; class Clostridia; order Lachnospirales; family Lachnospiraceae; genus Roseburia. The sequence goes on along the minus strand of CATJJD010000226.1, from coordinate 1,129 downwards.
CTCCCTTATCGCGTTAAACAAGAGCTTCCGCTGCACCGGCGAGATATTAAACTACAGCCTGCAGTTTACCGATCAGAGCTGCGAAATCGAGTGCTTTAACCGCAGAGGGGACAGCCCGAAAATCCTTACGGCAGACGATTCCGAAGGCCTGGCCGAAATGATTGACGCCGAGGTAAATCTGTGCCGCCAAAAGGGCTTTCAGTCCATCGCCCTGATCTGCAAAACCGCGGCAAACTGTGAGAAGCTGTATCAGAAAATCCGTTCCGGAACCGATGCGACGCTGATTCAAAGCGACAGCATTTCCGATCTGCGGGGCGCCTTTATTATCCCGGTCTATATGTCGAAGGGTCTGGAATTTGACGCCGTGCTGATCTGCGACGCAAACGGCAAAAACTACCGGGACGAGGACGACCGAAATCTCCTCTACGTTGCCTGCACCAGAGCGCTCCACAGGCTCACCCTGTTTGGCGAAACAGCCGATCCGCTGCCGGACGTCTGCTTCTCTTCACAGCGTTAGCACTGCTTCTGCCCGAAAATCTTTCGAAAAAACTGCAGAAAGCCGTCCTCCACCGCAAACTGCTCCAGCTCATCCCCCGGCAGATCGTAATAGTATTTACCGGTTTTTCTGTCAATCGACAGGCTGTCCAGCGGAAATCCTTCTCTCCGGACAGCGCTGTGAGGCCTGTCGGTTATGATAAATTTTTCACTCTCCATGGAAGCGTCCATCGCCTCATAAATGTGGTCCTCGTCCATCACAAGGCAGATGGCGTTTTTGTATACCGCCACAAGATCGCCGTACCGGCGGGCGAGACCGGTATAGTGCGCAAGCATCTCGTCGTCCGACAGACTTTTCCCGTTTACCCTGCGCACATGAACGCCCGGCTGCACCTCGTCTGGAACATTCTCAAAACAGAGCCCGGAATCGCAGGAAAACACCGGCATATGAAAGGCCCGGTAAAAGGCCGTCGCCTTCATCCTGGCATTCTCCAGCGGCGTGCTGCCGCACTCCAGAATCTCCGGTATCGTTTTTCCCTCCGCCTTCAGATCCTGCAGGCCGATCAGCTCCAGCCCGATCAGCTCTGCCCTGCTTCTCATGGCAGAAAGCTTTGCAGGATTTCCGGTTCCGTAC
>CATJJD010000225.1 GCA_949740385.1 uncultured Lachnospiraceae bacterium | reverse complement strand
AGGGAAGAGCTGCGACCATAGAAGCGTTGATCACAGCAGGGCTTTTGCCGAAAAACTTTGATATGGAATCGGTTGAAGAATTCTCGAAAAAGCAGAAAGAGACAGGGGTTGCGTCCCTGGATTAGAATGAGCTTTAACATTGGCAGCCAACAATGTCAGGTAATGAGTTCTTTACTGTTTTGTGTAACAGAAAACTTTATGGCATAAGTTTTAAAGAGACGGGCAGATTATGAAAATGAAAAACTGTTTTCAAAAATGTGAGAGATTTGGACAGTAATTGAGCTCTGGTCGCAGCAAAACAACATAAGAGTGTTATATCAGGATCAATTATCTGTAAAACTTACAGCTGATAACAGAACACAAATAGTCTGGTCAGGCAATTGCTATTTTTTGCTGTCTGTCAGCTTTGAAAAATAAGATACCAGTATTTAAGCATGAAATATACCTACAAGATGGAGATACATCAGAGTATTTTGGAACAGGTGCAAAAATAAGGTTTGCCGGGATAAACGAATGGTTCGGCTGGAGTTGATTTTGGTGAAGAGGCGCAGGAAAAATCAGTGAGTTGGGAGAAAGAGTGGTTTATTTTGGACATGAAAAGCCAAAAAAGAACCGTATATGAGTAAAAGGGGTGACTGGTATGCAGTTTTCATGGTTAGAGGGTGTCAGCAAAAAATGGAAAAGTATACTTGTGATTGGCAAAACCATCGAACGTGACGGGAAAAAATATCATATAATCGGAATGACGTTGGAAGAAGATGCAGATCTTTATATTATAGAACCCTATGAGGAACAAAAAAGACGCAATCCGAAAAAGAAGTGCACACAGCGAATGCTTTTAAAAGAGTGGGAGACAGAAGGCTTCAGCTATCTGCACTGTCGGGAAATCAGGATCGGCAATAAAAAGCTGTGTACACAGGGCGGAAGCGGCGGAGTTCTGATGCCTGAAAATTATGAGGAAATCAAACTGTTTCTCGATATGATGGACGCAGGATGGACAATTCCGGAGTGGCTTAAGAATGAAGAGTGGGACAGGCTGCAGCTGGGCACGTTACAGATTGCCGGTATAAAACGTCTTCCGAAATACGATCCGGATATGCCGATTACCATAAAGCATGGTCCGTTTTATGAGAAACATCTGCTGAACAGGGCAAAATCTGTTGCGATCGAAACCGGAAAAGCCTTTACCTTTCAGTTTACGGCTCATGACGGTGAAAAAGTGCAGTGCTATATTAATCACGTTACGCTGATTGATGTATGGGAGGAGGCCGGGAAGCGGTTTGGCGATGTTAAATATCGGGAACGGTTTACAGAGGAACAGCTGCAGGAGATCGAAAGCAATTACTATGAGGCGCTCCGGCAGAGCTGCCCGGGGGGAATGGGCTATATTGGCATTGAATATGAATGCAGCAGAGACATCCGTCTGCAGTTTTATTCGAAAGATTTTTTGGAGTCCTGTCCAAAAACTCACAGCGGAAGCGCCGCTTTTCTTATGATGCGGTTAAATCCGGATCAAAAGACCGGTATACATGGTCTTCCGCTGAAAGGAGCTGTCATAAGTACTCCGTTTCCGCAGGGGACAGCAGCAGTATCCGCAGAATTGCTTTTTTACATGGAAAAAACAGAGGCATGGGAAGAATGCGTATAATCATTTCCGGACCGGAGCCGGGAGAAATATACGGGTATGACATTGATCCTGAACGGGAGGAGCAATACCGGTTTGTATGTCAGGCTGGCCCTGTGGATTATATTGCACAGGAGTATCCCGAATACAGCCTGTTCCTGCGCATCATAAGGATTGAATGAGACGAATGAAATGATTTTTTGATTTCATAAATTCATCCTGTTGCTATACCTTTCTAATGTCTGGATTTGGGAATAAAAATCTCTTCTCTTTTTAAAAGCTGACAGAAAATCCGTTCGAAAACAATGGTTCACATTAGTGTCCGAGGCCTGGTAAATGACATTGGGTGTGAATTGTAGCACATCAGGCTGACATCAGACCAAAAATTATTAAATTTTACAAAAAGCCGTCTCTGTGATAAAATAAAGAAGTCAGCTGTCTGCGGCGCCGATGAAAAACAGAGCGCCGTGCAGTCAGGGAAAGGCGGAGAGTACTATGGAAAAAACGAAGAAAAGGCGGACGGGAATTCTGCTCCTGCTCCTGCTTATGCTGTGCGCAGGCTGTTCTCAGTTGGATGTGCAGCATGCACAAGACGAAGGAGCGCGCACTTTTGAGTCATACGATGATCCGTGGTTCTACGGGGCGGAGGGGACGAACGAACAGAACTGGTCTGACTCGATTCCGGAATACCGGGGGACGCCCTACATTGAGGTAAACAGAGATATTCCCTTTTTTTCGGATGCCGACAAAAAGAGGACGGACGCTTTTGAGATCTACAGCGATCTGGATGAGGCGGGCCGGTGCGGCGTGGCATACGCCAATATTTGCGAAGAGCTGATGCCGGCGGAAGAGCGGGAGGAATCTCTGGGCTCGGTGACGCCGTCCGGGTGGCATCAGAAGCAGTACGGCGGCGAGTGGCTCTACAATCGCTGCCATCTGATCGGCTTCCAGCTGGCGGGGGAGAACAGCAACGAAAAAAATCTGATAACGGGCACCAGATATTTCAATGTCAGCGGCATGCTTCCGTTTGAGAACACGGTCGCTGACTACATTGACGACAATCCGGGCAGCCATGTGCTCTACCGTGTGACTCCGGTGTATGAGAATGAAGACGATCTTGTGGCCCTTGGCGTGCTGATGGAGGCCTGGTCGGTGGAGGACAACGGTTACGGGTGTCAGTTCTGCGTGTTTGTGTACAACGTGCAGGAGGGCGTTGTGATCAACTACGGAACCGGGGAAAACAGAGAGGATGAGGGAGCGCTTCAGGACGCGTCCGGCGCTGAAGAAAAGCGTACATATATTCTGAATACCAGCACGAAAAAATATCACGAGAAAGACTGCGCCAACGGAAAACGGATCAGCGAGAGAAACCGGTCCGTCTTCACCGGCTTTAAAAGCGATCTGACTTCCCGCGGGTACGAGGCGGCCGGGTGCTGCAATCCCTGACTGGCGTGGGTGTAAAAAGTAACGCACACCTTTCAGGCATTAACATTTACGTCAGAAGCAAGTTGTCGAAACCGGTCGGTTATGTTATAATGCAAAAAAACATATATATTACGACGGGAAAGGGGTATAAAGATGAACCTTAAATATAAGCTTACATTACTGGTTTTGATCCCGATT
>CATJJD010000224.1 GCA_949740385.1 uncultured Lachnospiraceae bacterium | reverse complement strand
CAGTCGACGATTTTGTGTGGGGTCAGGCAATGCTTGTTCTCCTTGTGGGAACCGGCGTCATTCTGACCGTCCGCACCGGATTTCTCCCCTGGAAAAATCTTATTTTTGCCGTACGCCTGACGTTTGGCCGCAAATCCCGAAAAAGCGGCCGAAAGGCCGGGGACATCTCCCCGTTTTCCGCCCTGACCACCTCCCTTGCCTCCACCATCGGCACCGGGAACATCGTCGGCGTCGCCACCGCGATGGTGGCCGGCGGCCCCGGCTCACTGGTGTGGATGTGGCTCTCCGCCGCCTTCGGCCTCGCCACCAAGTTCGGCGAGTGCATGCTGGCCGTCAAATACCGCACGGTCAACGAAAAAGGAGAAATGGCCGGCGGCCCCATGTACACAATGAAGGCCGGCATCAAAAACCGGCGGGCCGGCGCAGTTTTGGGCTGGCTGTTTGCACTGTTTACGGTGCTCGCATCCTTCGGCATCGGCAATATGACGCAGGGCAACTCCATCTCCGCAGCCCTTTTTTCCACTTTCGGCGTCCCGGCAGAGCTGACAGCGGTCATCGCTTCGATTCTCGTTCTGATCATTGTCGTTCAGGGAATACGGGCCATCTCCGCCGTCTCCGCAGTCATCGTCCCGGTAATGGCTGTCTTCTATCTGGCCCTTGGCCTCATCGTAATCGCCGGAAATATCCGCAATCTGCCGGAAGGCATCGCCATGATCTTTCGGATGGCCTTCTCCCTGCGCGCAGCAGGCGGAGGTCTGTGCGGCTCCATCACCGCCTCCATGCTGCAATCCCTGCGCTTCGGCATCTCCCGGGGCGTCTTCAGCAACGAGGCCGGCATGGGCTCCGCTGCGGTCACGGCGGCCGCAGCGCGCTCCGACAGCCCTGTGGAGCAGGGCTACATCAATATGACCGGCACCTTCTGGGACACCCTCGTAATCTGCACGGTCACAGGACTTGCGATCGCATGTTCCGGTGTCCTTGGCACAGTCGGCCCGGACGGCGCATACCTCGACGGGGCGTCGCTGACCATCGCGGCTTTCTCCACGGTTCTCGGCCCTCTGGGCGGATGCTTTATCTCCGTCGGCATCACGCTGTTTGCATTCTCCACCATTCTCGGATGGGAATATCAGGGCGAGAAGGCCTTTGAGTATCTCTTCCGTTCCCGCCGCTTCAGCCTGTTCTACCGCGCCGCCTTCTCCCTTGCGGTATACGTGGGCTGCACCCAGACGCTCACCGTCGTCTGGAGCTTCTCGGACATTGCAAACGCTCTGATGGCCGTCCCGAACCTGATCTGCCTGCTTCTCTTAAGCCGGGAAATCGCGGCGGATGCAAGGGAGTACGAGCGCAGCAAAAAAAGCGTCCGTCACTGACCCTTCTTGTCGGCAATCAGCGGCTTGATGGACTTGTAAATTTCGCTCGCCTTCTTGCTGTCCTTAAACTCCTTCGCAAGAGCGTTGTTGATGCCGAGCTTTGTCTTGTATTTTTTAATGTAGCTCACCACAAGATCCACGACCTCCTTGTCCGGCACGGCCTGCTCTACCCGGCTGCGCAGCTCCTGGTCCGCGGACTGATCGGCTGTCGAACGCGGCTTCCTGCGGCTCCTGGTCCGTCTCGGCTTCTCCTCCGGCTCCGGTTCCGGTTCCCCTGCGTCAGAGACGGCCGGCGGCTCCTCGTCCGGTTTTGCCGCTGCAGTTTCTTCTGCCGGCTCGCTCGGCGGCTCCTGTCCGCTGTCCGCGGCATCCGCATTTGCCTCTGCAGTATCCGGTATACAGAGCAGCTCCTCCCCTTCTTCGCTCCCGTCCGGCTGCTGCGGCTCGTCCGCTGCCGAAACCGCATCCGCCGCCGGCTGCACCGGCTCCTTCTCCTCCGCCGCTGCCGAAACCGGCGTCGGCTGTGTCGTATCCGGCTCTTCTGCCGCCGAAGCCGCATCCGGCTGCTGTCCTGCCCGGGCCGGCTCCTCTGCCGCCGAATCCCCGTCCGGCGCCGGCTGTCCTGACCGGGCTGACTCTTCCTCCGCGGAAACCGCATCCGGCTGCTGCGGCTCGTCCGGCACTGCAGAGACCGGCTTCTTTTCTGCCCCCCGTGCCTCTCTCGCCGCACTCTCCATCGCTCTGCGCTTCTCGTCGCTCTTTTCCTTCTGGATGCGCATACTCTGAATCAGAGATCCCACCAGCGAAATGTCCACCTTCCGCTTCGTCCAGTAGGTAATCAGACTCGCATATCCCCGATCCTTCGTCACCACATAGTAGTCGGCGGATATTTTCTCCGCCTCGTTCCCGCAGATCAGATACCCAAGGTAAGTCGCAAGCTGGAAATCCAGCGCGTTCTTAAGCCCCACATCCACTTTCTGGAAAAAAATGTCCGCTCTGGACTGATTGATCTGTTCATGCAGCTCAAACGTCATGCTGTCTGCATTTTCGCTGTAGAAAATAATGATCCGGTCATTTTCAGACAGGCGGTTGATGCCGTTTAGCCCCTGAGAATTCACATTCTCAAAATCTACTAAATAAATATTCATGCTCTCTCCTTTCTCTCTTTCTGTCATTTTTTTGCCGCCCGAACGAGCAGCATCATCGGCCGGCGGCTCTCGTCCGCCATCCCGGCACTGCCCGTCATCTCCTCCGGCGGCTCTGCCTCCACCACCGCCTCCAGCACAAATCCGCTGTTTAAAAGCCCCATAAGGATCTGTGTCAGCGTGTGGTGGTATTTTCTGACCTCGCACCCCAGAAACCGCGTGATGCGCTCCCCCGGAACAAAATAGTCGTCAATCGGCCAGTAAAGCGGCTTTTTATCTGCTCCGTAAACCCAGTCCTGCCCCACACCCGCAGTAAAAGCAGGATGCTCGATGTTAAATAAAAATATGCCGTCCTCCTTAAGCGTTTCGTGCACCCTCCGAAACACCCGGTCCAGATCCGGGATATAGTGGAGCGCCAGATTCGAAACCACGCAGTCCCAGGCATTCTGCGGATATTCGTATGCGTCTATGCCGCAGACCCGGTAGGTGATCCGCCTGCCGCTGTTTCGTCTCTCAGCCTCCGCAAGCATCTTCTCGCTCAGATCAATGCCAAGAACCTCCCGCGCTCCCTGCTCCTCGGAAAATTTACAGTGCCATCCGTAGCCGCAGCCGAGATCCAGTACGCTTTTTCCCGAAAGCGGCGGAAACAGCGGTCTCAGCTGATGCCACTCCCCGGCTGCGGAAAGTCCGTCCCGGCTTCTGGCCATTTCGGCATACCGGCTGAAAAACATATCGTTATCATATTCATTCCCCATTGATCGTGCCCCTCCAATACATAGCTTAACCCTTTTTACAGTTCTTCCAGCCTTTTCCTGTTTCATCATAACAGAAAAACACCGTGCTATCAATCAGATTGTGCGCTGCGGTACTTACATCCGGTTGTTGCCTGTGGAAAAACATGATAGAATGACATCAGAACAGAAGCGAAGGAGGAAAACCGCACATGAACCTGTACAGCGATATTGAGCGATACCGCCCCTGCTGCCCACAGGAGGAGGCCGACCGAAAGCAGATGCTTTCATTTATGGAAAAAAACACCGATTACCTGGACCGCTCGAATCAGACGGCCCACTTTTCCGCCTCAGCCTGGACCTTCAACAAAGCCCGCACAAAAGTGCTGATGGTCTACCACCGCCTCTATGACTCCTGGTCCTGGACCGGCGGCCACGCCGACGGAAACGAGGATCTGCGCTCCGTGGCACTTTGCGAGCTAAAGGAGGAGACGGGCGTCCGCACCCCCCGTCTTCTGACACCCGATATATTCAGTCTGGAAATTCTGACGGTGGACGGCCATTTCAAAAAAGGCGCCTATGTGCCCTCCCACCTGCACCTGAATATCACCTACCTGGCCGAGGCCGACGAAGCCGATACGCTGATTGTAAACGAAGCCGAAAACCGGGCCGTAAAATGGTGGTCGCCGGACGACGCTTTAAGGGTATCGTCCGAGCCCTGGTTTGCGGAGCGGATTTACCGGAAACTAAACGAGAAGGCCTTTTCCCTGTTCGCCCGCTGCAGCGGCTGACCGTACCCAAAGACGCCTCCACCGCAACGGTCACACCTGCCCACAGGACAGCGACACAGCCTCTTCAATCACCAGACTGTCCGGCTCCACATGGCAGCGGAAAAATAATATATCCACCCCGGCGTCTTCTGCCTCCCGAAGGGCCTCGCCAAACTCCGGGTGCGCAGCCGTGTTCGGCCGCACCTCCTTTACCCCGTCCATCTGAATGACAAATCCCAGCATGGCGCAATACCCCGCCGCTCTTGCCCCGATCAGCTCCCGGATGTGCTTCACCCCCCGCTCTGTGGGCGCATCCGGGAAATACCCGATGCCGTCCACCTCCAGCGTACATCCCTTCACCTCCAGCAGATACTGTCCGGTCTTTTCGCCGGAGACATTCCGTTCCATATAAAAGTCAATGCGGGAACCGCCGTACCGGTATTCCGGGACGATCCGGCTGTAGCCCTGCGCAGTAAGCCATTCTCTCACCACTCGGTTCGGCGCCTGACTGTCAATGTTGAACAGTGTTCCGCTGTCCTTGCGCACGGCCACCAGATCATATTTCGTCTTTCGGTTCGGCGAATCCGGCGCGGTCAGCCACACCTCGCACCCGGGAATCAGAAGCTCCCTGCACCGTCCGGTGTTCTTTACGTGAACCCGCTCTTTTTTCCCCTGAATATCCACCTCGGCGATAAAGCGGTTCGGCCGGGCGAGAAAGGTTCCTTCTGTTATGTTGTCGTACTTCAAATGCGCTCCCCCCTGCTTTTCCCTGACCGTTCTTCCGCCGAGCGGTCAAAGAAGCGGATTTCATCTACATGGTTTCATAAGTAACCAGCTCCTCCACCGGGATTCTGGTCTGTGCGTGCCGCTCCTCGTCCGCCGGCTTCTCGTCCGCGTACCCGACTGCCAGAATATTCACCGGCTCCAGATTATACGGCAGTCCGAATTCTCTTCGTATCACATCCGGCTTAAAATAACAGATCCACTTCCAGCTTCTCAAGCTTCTCCCGCTCCACCTTCCTGTCTCTGTAGCTTCGAACGGAACAGCGCTTCTTTGCAATTTCAATAAAGCTCACAGCAGTAAATCCTCCCTCTCTTAATTTACGCAACGTCTTAATTCACCACTATCCCTATTTTATCATGACGCAGAGATTTCGCAAGCGTTTACTTCCCCAGCACATATTTTCAGTATCGGCCGCCCCGCGCGAAAAGCAAATTATTTTCAGGGCCAGTCATGATATAATTGCATGCAAAAGACGGCGCGCCTGCTGTGCTGCATATCGAAAGAAGCATGAAAATACTTCTCCAGCCTCTTTCTCCGATTCCCCTATTCATCTTCCACGAACTCAAAATGCTTATAATACTGCCGAAACAAAGGATTTCTAGATTTGTTTCTTTTGTATCCACACCACACATTCTGTGTGCTTCGTGAACGCAAAGCAATCAAAAGCCGCACATCTCTCCACCCGATACCCGCCCCTGGTCAGATACTCCAGATCCCTCGCAAGCGTCTCCGGCCCGCACGACACATACACGACCCGTTTCGGCGCAAGCTTCACAACCGAATCCAGAAACGCCCGGTCGCTGCCTGTGCGGGGCGGATCAAGGATAACCACATCCGCTTTTTCCCCCTGCTGCGCCAGAGCTGCCATGAATTTTCCGGCATCTTCGTTGTAGAAGCGGATATTTCGGATGTCGTTTCTGCTGGCGTTTGTCGCTGCGTCCCGTATGGCGTCACGGTTTAGCTCCACACCGATCACCTCACGGGCTCTGCCGGCTGCGATCAGTCCGATGGTGCCCGTGCCGCAGTAGGCGTCAATCACCCGCTCCGTTCCGGAGAGATTCGCGTACTCCATCGCCTTCCAGTAGAGCAGCTCCGTCTGCACCGGATTGACCTGGTAAAAGGAGCTCGGAGAAATCCGAAATGTCAGTCCGCACAGCCTGTCCTCAATATATCCCCTGCCGTAAAGGACAATGTTGCGCTCACCGAGCACCATGCTCGTGTGCCGCTCGTTCACATTGATCACCACCGTGCTGATCTTCGGGTGCTCGCTGCGAAGCGCCTTCACAAAATTATTTTTGGAGGGCAGAATCGGGCTGCTCAATACCAGCACAACCATAATCTCCCCGGTGTAATATCCCACCCGCACAAGGACGTGCCGCAGCAGCCCGTAGCCGGTGTCCTCGTCGAAGGTTCGGATTCGAAACGAGCGGAGCAGCTTTTTGACGCTCTGAATAATGGCAGTCGCCTCCTGGTTTTCGATCAGGCAGTCCGGCAAATCCACCACCTCGTGGGTGTTCTTTTTGTACGTGCCGGCCACGACGGTTCCTTTTACATAGTCAAACGCCGCCTGAACCTTACAGCGGTAGTGATAAGGATTGTCCATCCCCACAATCGGCTCAAGCTTCCCAAAGGGCAGCAGCTTCTGCAGATAGCTCTGCTTCATGGCAAGCTGCTTCTCGTAAGGTATCCCCTGATAGTCACAGCCCCCGCACTGCCGGCTGTGCGGACAGCCCGCGGCCCCTGTCGAAGCCGGAGCGCCTGCTCCCCTTTGCCAGCTGCCTTTCGCGCGGCTTTCGCGCAAAACGGTTCCGCCCGCTTTTCCCCGGGTGTTCTCCCGCGCCGACGGCATGCCCTGCCTTTCGGCACTGCCGCGCCGCTTCGCACGGTCTTTTCCGCCATCGCGCTCCATCTGCTTTTTCCGATTCTCCCGCTGCGTCTTCTGACTGTGGTCACGATACATAATTTTACCCTCTCTTTTACCTGTCATTTTCTGCTTACCATTATAAAACAGACAGGGTGAAAACTCCACCCTGCCTGCATGATATTTTATTCGGATTTGATCGCCTCCAGCGCAGAGATCTGAACCGCCTTGTTCGCCGGATAATAGCCGGAACCGAGGCCGATCACGATGGAGAATACCACCGCAAAAAGCAAAAGCCACGGCGGAATAACCGAAACCCTGGAGATTCCCTCCCCGCCCACAATGGCCAGCACAAGACTCGGAAAGCCCTGAAAACCGCCCAGCGACACCAGATTAATCACAATCGACGCAATAAAGCTGATCACACAGCCGATAATTCCGCCAAACAGCCCGATTGCTCCCGCCTCGGACAAAAACAGAATGCGAATATCGCTCACATAGCAGCCCAGAGATTTCATAATACCGATCTCCCGCGTGCGCTCCGAGATGGACATAATCATCGTGTTCGTAATGCCGAGGGCCGCGACAAACAGAGAGATTGCGCCAAGGCCGCCCAGCATAAGCTGCTTCTGCCTTGCCTCCTGCTCCATCGGCT
>CATJJD010000223.1 GCA_949740385.1 uncultured Lachnospiraceae bacterium | reverse complement strand
TTGGGATATCCGTTGTCATCTCTGTAATCATACTAACACGTTCTTCCAAAGAAAACAATGAATTTTTTGCACTGTTGTGCAGCACACCCACCACCAGCTCGTCCACAATTTTTGCGGCTCTTGTAATGATATCCATATGTCCGTATGTTACCGGGTCAAAGCTGCCCGGATAAATTGCTTTTCTCATTTGCTTATTCCCGTCTCTCAATAAATACATGCATGTTCGTTTTGTAGCTTTTGCACTTTGTCTGTACAAGGCCAAGCCCGTCCAGATAGTCGAAGGAGGCGTCCTTTGAAGCCTCGACGATTATTTTTCCTCCCGGCTTAAGAAGCGGCGATTGGGCCAGAAAGGACAGCGCCTGCTTTTCCAGGTCTCTCCCATAGGGCGGGTCCATAAAGATCAGATCGAACGTAAACTGTCCTTCAAGGCTCAAAAGACCGGACATCACGTCCGAAACAACAAGACGCGACCGCTTTTCGAACTTTGTGAATGCGATGTTGTCCTCGATGCAGGCGGCCGCCTTTCGGCCGTTCTCCACAAACACCGCATAAGCCGCCCCGCGGCTTATGGCCTCAAGACCGATCTGGCCGCTCCCCGCAAAGAGATCCAGAAAATACGCCCCGGGCACATCCGGCTGTAATATGTTAAACAGTGTCTCCTTGATTCTGTCCGTTGTGGGCCTTGTATCCTGCCCCTCCGCCGTCTTAAGAGGCAGACTCCGCGCCGTCCCTGCAATAATTCTCAAAATATTATTCTCCCTTATCCTTCAGTATCTGCCAGTTTTTAATCAGGTAGTCCGCCAGCGACACGACTGTCAGCGCCAGCGAAATCCAGGTCAGCGCCGCGCCGGCCAGCTGAAAGGCGCGGCCCGGCAGATCCAGAATCAGAACGATGACCATCAGTATCTGAAAGGTGGTCTTGAACTTCCCCCAGTAGCTGGCCGCAATCACCACGCCGCTCTCCGCCGCAATCAGCCGGAATCCGCTTATGATAAACTCTCTTGCGATAATGATAATCACAATCCAGGCCGCAATCCTGGACAGCTCCACAAGGCAGACGAGAGCCGAGCATACAAGCAGTTTATCAGCAAGGGGGTCCATAAATTTGCCGAAATTCGTCACAAGCTCATACTTTCTTGCAATATATCCGTCGAGAAAATCCGTGACGGACGCTGCGACGAAGACAGCCGCCGCAATATAGTTTCCGCTGCCGGGAAAATACGGCGCCAGCAGAAAAAAAACAAAAAAAGGAATCAGTACCACGCGAAACAGCGTGAGTCTGTTTGGTAAATTCATACGATCTCTCCTGTCAAATCATACTCCAGCGCTCCGGTCACCCGGACCTTCACAATGTCACCGGTCATAAGCGTCTCATCGGTGTTTATGAAGATATAGCCGTCCACGTCCGGCGCGTCCCGGTAAGTGCGGCCGATATAAGCGTTCTCGTCCGCCACCTTCCCCTCGACCAGAACGAAAAGCTCCCGCCCCGGCATCGTCTCGTTTTTGTCGAAAATGACCTCCTCCTGCAGCTCCATGAGGGCGGCCCTTCTCTCCTCCTTCGTCTCGTCCGCAATCTGGTCCGGCATAGCGTATGCGCCGGTTCCCTCCTCCGGCGAGTAGACAAACGCCCCCAGGCGGTCAAACTCCATGTCGTTTACAAACTGCATCAGCTCCTCGTGCTGCTCCTTTGTCTCCCCCGGAAACCCCGCAATCAGCGTGGTCCGGACTGCGATGTCCGGTATGCGCTCCCTTAAGCGGGCGAGCTGCCTTTCAAGCTCCTTTCGGGTGGTCCGCCGTCCCATCCGCCTCAGGACGTCGTCGCTGCAGTGCTGCACGGGCATATCCAGGTAGTGGCACACCTTTTTGTTGCGCAGCATGGCGTCGATGAGCTCCTCATAGATCTCCTCCGGATAACAGTAGAGAATGCGTATCCAGAACAGTCCTTCGATCTCGTTTAAGGCGTCCAGAAGCCGGTGCAGCGATTTTTCGCCGTAGAGATCTCTGCCGTAGAGCGTCGTCTCCTGCGCCACGAGAATCAGCTCCTTTACCCCCTCCTTTACCAGGGAGCGGGCGGAGTCCACAAGCTCCTCGAGCGGAACGCTCCGATATGGGCCGCGGACGGAAGGAATCACGCAGTAAGTGCAGCTTTTGCTGCAGCCCTCCGCAATTTTTAAGTACGCGTAGTGACCGCCGGTTGTGAGCATCCGCCTTCCGACCGCGTGAACCGGCCCGTCCGTCGGAGCGAAGCTCTCATAAAATTTCCCCTCCATCACGGCGGCGGCCGCCTCGTATATCCGGTCTGCGGAGGCGGTTCCCAGTATGGCGTCCACCTCCGGAAGCTCTTCTTTTATCTCCCTGCGGTATCGCTGGGAGAGACAGCCGGTGACGATCAGCGCCCTGCAGCGCCCCTCGGTCTTCATCCGCGCCATCTCCAGTATCGTGTTGATGCTCTCCTCCTTTGCGTCCCCGATAAAGCAGCAGCTGTTGACCACAATGACGTCCGCCAGCGTCTCGTCGTCGGTTATGGTGACGCCGTTTTCAACCAGGCTTCCGATCATGTACTCGGAGTCCACAAGATTTTTGTCGCATCCAAGCGAAATAAACAGTAGCTTCATAATCCCCCTTAAAATTGCCTTAAGCTTACGTGTAAAAAGGAATGACAGACGTCACTCCTTCCTGTATCCCTTCAGCTATTGTCCTCGTCGTCGGACATGATTTTCACATCGCTGCGGTAGAGCTCCTCCACGGCGATGGATAACGGCTTGTTGCATTTCGGGCGGGTCACCATCGGCTCCGCGCCGTCAATCAGCTGGCGCGCCCGCTTCGCCGTGGCCAGCACAATGGAGTAACGGCTGTTGACAACCGGCTCCTCCCCGATCTCAACGCCGTCGTTGACGACCTTCATCAGTTCTACATAAGATGGGTGTATCATGATTCGTCTCCTTTCGCAAAGCTCAAAAGCTCTGTCTTCATACGGTTGATGTAGTCCGTGTTGGCGCTCATCCGGCAGTTCTCACAGACAGCCTGCTCATCGTTTACAATTTTGTCGATCCGCCCGACACACTCCTCTACCGTGTCGTTTATGACCAGGTAGTCGTAGCCGTCCATTCCGAGGGATTCCTCCTGCGCCCGGCGAAGTCTCGCCGCAGCGGCCTCTTCTGTCTCCGTGCCCCGCCCAAGCAGCCGGCTTTTAAGGCTCATGGCGTCCGGTGCGGTGACAAACAGAAGAATTGCATCGGGAAACTGCTCTCTGATCTTTTTTGCGCCCTGTATCTCGATCTCAAGTATGACGTTTTTGCCCGCGGAAAGCTGCTCGTTCACCCAGGCCTTCGGCGTACCATAGTAATTGCCAACATACTCGGCGTACTCCACAAGGGCGTCGTCTTCTATCATCTGCTCGAATCTCTCGCGGCTCACGAAAAAGTAGTCGACGCCGTCCGACTCCCCTGGTCTTGGGGCGCGGGTGGTTGCGGACACCGACAGCGCGTACCGGTTTCGGTACTGCTGCATCAGAGCCTTCATCAGTGTTCCTTTTCCGGCGCCGGAAAAGCCGGATACAATTACAATCTTTCCTCTGTTGTCCATAATCGCTTCTGCCTCTATTCAATATTCTGTATCTGCTCGCGCACCTTCTCGATGTCTGTCTTTAAGTTTATGCCGGTGTCGGATATATCCAGGGAGCTGGCTTTTGAGAGGATCGTGTTGGCCTCACGGTTCAGCTCTTGGGCGATAAAGTCCAGCCTGCGGCCCACGGCGCCGCCTGCAAGGAGCGCCTCCTTCATCGAGCGGATATGGCTTTTTAACCGAACGGTCTCCTCGTCCACGCACACCTTGTCGGCAAATATGGTGACCTCCGCGGCAATCCGCCCCTCGTCCAGCTTATTCTCCCCGAGAAGCTCCTGCACCTTCTCCTCAAGACGCGCCCGGTAATCCCGCATAATCTCCGGGGAGCGCTCCTCGATAAAGTCCACGTACGCCGTCATGGAATCCAGCTTTCTGAACAGATCTTCTCTGAGGCTCTCTCCCTCCTTCCTGCGGCTTCCCGCAAACTGCTCGCAGGCACCGCGCAGGGCGGCAGAAAGACCGCTCCAGAGCTTCTCCTCGTCAGGCTCCTTCTCCTCCATGGTGATCACCTCCGGGTATCTGGAGAGGGCGCTGACCCGTACGTCGTTCTCCAGGTGAAATGCCTCGGCCATGGCATGAAAACAGGACATGTATTCCGCCGCAAGCGCCTCGTTGTACCGGAGCGCATAGTGGGCTTCGCCGTATTCCTCGCAGGTAATGCAGACGTCCACCTTGCCCCGCTCCATGTATTCCTTTAACAGGGTGCGGATGGCGCTCTCAAACAGATTCAGTTTCTTTGGCATCCGGATGCTTATATCCAGATACCGGTGATTTACCGATTTGATCTCCACCGTGAATCTGCGGTTTTCGTCTGCGGTCTCACAGCGGCCAAATCCTGTCATGCTTCTTATCATATTCGTACTCTCCTTCGCATGTCTCCTTACAGCAACATGCATAGACGGTTCTATTATAAGTCTTTTGTGTGAATTCGACAAATATTCCTGACAAATTCATTGTATTTCGTTGTATTCTCTTTTCTGTTTTATTATAATAGCTTTAAACGCTGCTATTAAATTTATGATATTATTTATAAAAGGAAAAAATTATGGCATTAGACGGAATTGTAATTGCGAATCTTGTTCACGAGCTGAACCAGACGGTTTTAAATGCGAAAATAAGCAAAATCACCCAGCCGGAGCCGGACGAGCTTCTGCTCACCTGCAAGGGCAGGGAGGCGGGCCAGTACCGCATCGCGGTATCCGCCAGCGCGGCCCTTCCCTTTCTCTATCTGACGGACGAAAACAGGCCGTCACCCCTGACCGCCCCGACCTTTTGCATGGTGCTTCGCAAGCACATCGCAAACGGGCGCATCACCGCCATCACCCAGCCCCACATGGAGCGCATCATCGAGTTCGAGATCGAGCATCTGAACGAGCTGGGGGATCTCTGTAAAAAGAAGCTGATCGTGGAGCTGATGGGCAAGCACTCCAACATTATATTCTGCGACGGGGGCGGCACGATCATCGACAGCATCCGCCACGTCTCCTCCGCAGTCAGCTCCGTGCGGGAGGTGCTGCCCGGCAGGCCGTACTTTATCGCCGGGACCCAGACCGGAAAGATCAACCCGCTGACCGCGTCAAAGCCGGAGATTTTTGCCGCGCTGGAGGGCAGGCCCTGCTCCGTGTGCAAGGCCGTCTACGGGGCGTTCACCGGCGTAAGCCCCCTGATCGCCGCAGAGATCGCAAACCGGGCAGGCCTTGACGCAGACGCCCCTCTCCTCTCCTGCAGCGCACAGGAGAGACAGCACCTGTGCAACCACATCGCCTGGTTTATGGAGGACATCCGCGAAAAAAAATTTGCGCCGGTGATCGTCCGAAAAAAGAAGGAGCCGGTGGAATTTGCCGCGGTGCGCCTTACCATGTACGAGGACTACGACATCGAGGAGACAGAGAGCATCTCCAGGGCGCTTGCGGTATTTTACGCGGAGCGAAACAGCTACAACCGCATCCGGCAAAAGTCCGCCGACCTGCGGAAAATCGTCTCCACCGCCCTGGAGCGCAGCTGCCGAAAGTACGATCTGCAGCAGAAGCAGCTGGCGGACTCCGAAAAAAAGGACAAATACCGGCTCTACGGCGAGCTGATCAACAGCTTCGGCTACAACCTGCCGGAGGGGACGAAGGTTCTTGAGGCTCCAAACTATTACGACGACAACCGGATTATCCGGGTGCCGCTGGATACTTCCTTAACGCCCCAGGATAACGCGCAGAAATATTTTGACCGCTACGGCAAATTAAAGCGCACCGCTGAGGCGCTAAACGGCCTTCTGTTGGAGACGAAGGCGCAGATCGACCACCTGGAGTCCATACAGAGCGCGCTGGACATCGCCGTCACAGGAGACGACCTGGTCCAGATAAAGGACGAGCTGATGGAGTTCGGCTTTATTCGAAAGGGGCGAAACGGCAAAAAGCAGAAAATAAAGAGCCGGCCGTTTCACTACGTCTCCTCCGACGGCTACGACATGTACGTGGGCAAAAACAACTACCAGAACGACGAGCTGACCTTTCGATTCGCAGACGGCGGCGACTGGTGGTTCCACGCGAAAAAAATGCCGGGCTCCCATGTGGTGGTTAAGGCAGGTGACGGCGAGATGCCGGACCGGGTGTTCGAGGAGGCCGGACGGCTTGCGGGCTACTACTCGAAGGGAAAGGACAACGAGAAGGTGGAGATCGACTATCTGCAGCGCAAAAACGTCAAAAAGCCTGCGGGAAGCCCGCCGGGCTTCGTGGTCTACTACACCAACTACTCGCTGACCATTGCGCCGGACATAAGCAGTCTCACCCTGGTGGAATCGTAATTTTTTAAAATTTTCCGTGCTGGAAGGCTCTGTTATTTTATCCCGAACTTTCCAGCATATAAAATCCTCTCATTCATATAATAGTATCGTAGCATGAGCTGCACAGTATGAATTCAAAGGAGGAAAAGATCATGTCTGATAAAAATACGAAAAAGTCATTAGAGCGTTTTAAGTATGAGGTTGCGGATGAGCTGGGAGTACCGCTTCGCGACGGGTACAACGGCGATCTGACTGCAAAGCAGAACGGGTCCGTCGGCGGCTATATGGTGAAAAAGATGATTGAAGCACAGGAGAGACAGATGTCTGGGGGAAGCAACCAGTAAAGCGTCTGCCGTAAATAAAGTGTCCGGGTCTGACAAGGCTGTCAGCCCCGGGCATTTTTCCTGTACCGATCTTACAGATTCATGCGGGAAAGCTGCTCTCTCTCGAACCGGTCCATCTGTTCCCGCAGACCGGCGTTCTCGTCCGCGGAAAGTGACGGGTCCTCGTCGAGAATCTGCTTTGCCGCCTGGGAGGCCCGCTGCAGCACTTCGGCGTCCTGGTAGATGTCCGCCAGCCGAAACATGATCTCGCCGCTCTGCCTTATGCCGAAGAAATCCCCCGGCCCCCGCAGCTTTAAGTCCTCTCCGGCGATAAAAAAACCGTCATTGGAGCGGTTTAATATTTCCAGCCGCTTTTTTGCGCTCCCGGCGTCCGACGTGTTGACCATAATGCAGTAGGACTGGGCGTCGCCGCGGCCCACCCGCCCTCTGAGCTGGTGAAGCTGCGCAAGGCCGAAGCGCTCCGCGTTCTCGATCATCATCACAGTGGCGTTAGGCACGTTGACGCCGACCTCCACCACGGTGGTGGAGACGAGCACCTGAATCTCGTTTTTCGCAAACTGCTCCATGATCTCGTTTTTTTTGTCGTTTTTTAATTTGCCGTGCAGCACGCCCACCACGATGTCCGGGCCAAGCACCGACAGCAGGTGTAAGGCGTAGTCGTTTACGTTCTCCCCTTCCATATTTTCGCTCGCCTCCACCAGCGGGCAGACAACGTAGGCCTGGTGTCCCATGCGCACCTGCTCTGCGATAAAATCATAGGCTTTCGGGCGGTAGCCGACGCCCACCACGCAGTTTTTGACCGGAAGCCGTCTGGCCGGAACCTCGTCCACCACCGAGATGTCCAGGTCGCCGTAGAGGATGATGGCCAGCGTCCGGGGAATGGGCGTGGCGCTCATGACGAGAATGTGGGGAAAGAGCCCTTTTTCCGCGAAGGTGTCCCGCTGGCGCACGCCGAACCGGTGCTGCTCGTCGGTGATGACAAGGGCAAGATTCGCGTAGTCCACCTGCTCCTGGATCAGGGCGTGGGTGCCGATTACCATGGCGTTTTCGTAGAGCATAAGCCGTTCTCTGGCGCTTCGCTTCTGCCGCGCCGTCATGGAGCCGGTGAGAAGCACCACCGGAAAATGCAGCCCGAACCGTTCGCTCATGTCAATAAAGGAGTCGTAGTGCTGCCTTGCCAGAACCTCCGTGGGCGCCATAATGGCAGACTGGAAGCCGTTGTGGGATGCCCAGGCCATCATGAGAAAGGCAAGGACGGTCTTGCCCGAGCCCACGTCCCCCTGTATGAGCCGCTGCATCATATAGCGGCCGCTCATATCATTTTGCATGTCTGAGAGCGCCCGCTCCTGGGCCCCGGTGAGGGCAAAGGGAAGCTTCTCCTTAAGGCGGTCCACAAATTCCGGCTCATGAAACACCGCCGCGCTCTCCCCGCGCTCCTGTTTTCTCTTCCGGTACTGCATTCCCAGAATAAACAGGAAAAATTCGTCGAAAACAAGTCTCCTTCGGGCCGTAATCAGCGTGTCCATCGTGTCGGGAAAGTGAATCTGTTTCATGGCGTAGTTGTACTCGCAGAGCTCTCCGGCGCTTCTTATGGATGCCGGAAGATAATCTGAAAAGAGCATATCATCCGAGAGAGCCGCCGAAAGCGTCTTAATCATCAGATTGTTTGTGATCCCGGCGGTCAGGCCGTACACCGGAAAAAAGCAGTCCTGCATCCCCTGATACTTTTCCGGCTCATAGACCGCAGGCTGCTCCATCACGTATTTGCCGGACTTCTCTGCGATCTTGCCGTAAAATACATAAAAGCGGCCGACGGTCAGCGTATTTTTTATGTAGGGCATGCGGTACCAGACAAGCTCCAGCTTTTCTTTCTCCCCCTCTGCGGCAAGCACCGTAACCTGCATTTTCCGGCCGCTTCTCGTGACCGGAGTTTTTTTCACACGGACGGACACCGCGTTCATGCCGGCAGAGATCTCGTCCACCGAGCGCATTTTCGGGTACTGCACATAGTTTTGCGGATAGCGAAGGAGTATATCCCCGACGGTATATACTCCCATTCTCGCAAATGCTTCCGCAGTTTTAGCGCCAATTCCTTTTATTGTGGTAATTGCCGAATCCTGCCGCATACTATTCCACCGAAATTACATAGTAGTAGATCGGCTGTCCGCCGTCGCTGACCTCCACTTCCACCTCCGGGTACTTTTCACCGATCTCCGCCGCAAGCGAAACTGCGCTCTCCTCCGTCGTCTCGCAGCCGTAGTAGATGCTCACGATGGCGGATTCCCCGTCCACCATCTCCGAAACCATGGCGAGGGTGACCTCCCTCATGTCCTGGCCGACCGATAGGATGGTTTTGTCGCCGATTCCCATAAAGTCGTTCTCGCGGATGGTCTTTCCGTCGATCTCGGTGTCGCGCACCGCGTAGGTGACCTGTCCGGTCTTCACATGCCTGATCTCCTCGCCCATGGCATCCCGGTTCTCCTCCGCGGAGCGGTCCGGAATATAGTTCACGAGGGCCGTGATTCCCTGCGGGATCGTCTTTGTCGGCAGGACGATAATCTTTTTGTCCTCCACAAGGGATGCCGCCTGATCCGCCGCCATAATGATATTCTTGTTGTTCGGCAGAATAAAGATCGTGTCCGCGTTGACATGCTCGATGGCCTCAAGCATATCCTCCGTGCTCGGGTTCATGGTCTGTCCGCCCTCAATGATATAGTCCACGCCAAGACCTTTGAAAATTTCGTTCATGCCCGCGCCGATGGAGACGGATATAAATCCGCAGTCCTTACGCGGCATGGCATTCCCGGCCTCCTCCTTCTTCTGCTGCTCTGCCAGCTTCTCCGCGTCCTTTATCAGCTTTTCTTGGTGTTCCTCACGCATATTGTCGATCTTGATCCTGCTTAAGGAGCCGTGTGTGAGCGCCTTTTGAATCGCAAGACCCGGATCGTTGGTATGTACGTGAGTCTTTACGATCTCATCGTCCGCTACCACTACGATCGAATCACCGATGGATTCCAGATATGCCTTGTACGCCGCCTCGTCCCTGTCGGAGAGAGGGGAATTTAAAACAATGATAAACTCGGTACAGTAACCAAACTTAATCTCCTCCTCGGTCCGGGCCGAGATTTTCACAACGCCGGTTTTCTCCGCTGCGCCCTCGATCTCATAGTCGATCTCCTTGCCGGTCAGAGCGTCGTATGCGCCCTTTAACACCTGCAGCAGTCCCTGTCCGCCGGAGTCCACTACTCCCGCCTGCTTTAATACCGGAAGCATCTCCGGCGTCTGACTTAAGACGAAATCCGCATGCCGGATAATCTCATCCAGGAAAAACACAAGATCCTCCGTCTCCTCGGAAAGCTCAAGCGCCCGGTTGGCCGCCCCCTTTGCGACGGTGAGAATCGTGCCCTCCTTCGGCTTCATAACGGCCTTGTACGCCGTCTCCACCGCCTTCTGGAATGCGTCGGAAATAATCGCAGCGTTAAGCTCCTGGTACTCGCCGATCACCTTGCAGAATCCGCGGAACAGCTGGGAGAGAATGACGCCGGAGTTGCCCCGCGCCCCGCGCAGCGAACCGGAGGAGATCGCTTTTGCGAGTTCCTTCATCCCTGGATTGTCAAGCGCACTCACCTCTTTTGCCGCGGACATGATCGTCATGGACATGTTCGTTCCCGTGTCCCCGTCCGGAACCGGAAATACGTTCAGCTCGTTGATCCACTCTTTTTTGGCATCTAAGTTTTTCGCACCGGCAAGGAACATCTTTGCCAGATTTTCAGCGTTTATTGTTGTGATTTCCACTTCATCTTCCTCCCTAATCAATTACGCGAACGCCTTCAACGTAGATATTGATTTTACTGATCTTCAGACCTGTAAAATTCTCGACTTCGTACTTTACCGTCTGAATGAGATTGTCGGAAACCGTGCGGATGCTGACTCCGTAGGCGACAATTACATGGAAGTCGATGGTGATCTGGCTTTCGCTGTCCACCGTGACGCTGATTCCATGATTCAGATAATCCTTCTTGAGCAGCTTTACCAGTCCGTCCTTCATGTTCACCGCCGCCATGCCGACAATTCCGAAGCACCCCACAGCAACCGAGCCCGCGTAGGTGGCGATGACGTCC
>CATJJD010000222.1 GCA_949740385.1 uncultured Lachnospiraceae bacterium | reverse complement strand
CTTTGCGATCAGCTCTCTGGATTTCTTTTCGGTGATGAATCTGGCGGACTGCACCAGATCCACCAGAAGCTTTACCTCCGCAAGCTCAAATTCCCGGCTTGCCAGCCGGTAGCCGTCCCGGGGGCCGTCCCCCTTAATAATGTCCAGGCCGAAATCGCAGAGTGTTTTCAGATCGCTGTAGATGCTCTTTCGCTCCGCGCGGATGCCGTTTTGCGCCAGGTATTCGATGATCTGGGCGACGGTGACGGTGTGGGTCTCGTCGGTCCGGGTGCGCAGGAGACGCTCGATGTATAAAAGCTTTTGTTTCTGGTTGTCGGATCTGGGCATGACGGACTCCTTGTGGTTGCTGGAATGTGCCGGGGATCACAAAAGCGGTCATAAAGACATAAGATAGATCTGGCATGGATTCTGTTCCCCCCAGAGTGTGGGAAATACTTCAAATTCTTTAAAGCCGAGGGAGAGATAAAACAGGTTTGTCCTGTCATACTCCTCGTATTTTCCCATTTGAACCGTCTTTACCTGGAGGAAGGAATAGCCTTTTTCCGCGGCGGATTGTTTTGCAGCCTGAAACAGCTTCCGGCCGATTCCGTGCCGGTGATATTCCTTTAAAACGCCCATGACATACAGTTCAACCGTATCTTTTCCGGTTTCCCTGAGATACAGGAAGCCTGCGGGGCTGTCGTCGATGCGGGCGCAGAAGAATATTTTGTCCGCGCTCTCAGTGATGTATTCCTCTCTGGCTTCCGGTATTCCGAACCAGTCCGGCAGCGCTTCCAGGATGAGCCGGGTTATGTGCTGCTTTTGCTGATTGTCGGTGAGCTGTTTTATTTCTATTTTCATAGAAGGGTACCTCCTGTCCACTGGTTTGTAATTTTGTAAGAAAATGATACCATAAGGTGTATTTCCCGGCAAGGGGGCAAAGGCGTTTTTGCCGTTTACTGTGAAGATGCGTTAACAAATATGCCGGCAGGTTTTTCTTGCATCCTCTCTGTTCCGGTGGTATAATATTTGCATTAAATAAATGACGATACCGGGAGACGAGAGCAGGGTGACAGGCGAAGAAATTCGCTTTGTTTTCTCTGCTCTTTTTGCGTGTCAGGTATGGTCTGCGGTCAGGAGGACGAAGGGATGTATGATGTAGCAATTATCGGTGCGGGTGTCGTTGGTTCTGCCATCGCGCGGGAGCTGTCCCGATACGAGATGCGGGTGTGCGTGATCGAGCGGGAGGAGGATGTGTGCTGCGGCACGTCAAAGGCCAACAGCGCCATCATCCACGCGGGCTTCGACGCGGCGCCGGAAACGTTAAAGGCGAAGCTTAACGTGCAGGGAAATGCCATGATGGATGAGCTGGCGAGGGAGCTGGACATTCCGTTTGTGCGAAACGGCTCCCTTGTGGTGTGCACGAAGGAGCAGGATGTAACAAAGCTGGAGGAGCTGATGATGAAGGCGGCAAAAAACGGCGTGCCGTCTGTGCGGCTGGTTGAGGGGGAGGAGCTGGCAGAGCTTGAGCCGAACCTCTGCGGCGATGTGGTGAAAGCTTTCTATGCGCCCACCGGCGGCATTGTCTGCCCGTTTCATATGACGATGGCCTTTGCGGAGAACGCGTTTGAGAACGGGGTGGAGTTTTTCCTGAACACGCAGGTGGAGAAGCTGGAGCGGGGGGCGGACGGCTATCGGCTGTACGTGAGAAAGCTTCCGTCCGGGGCGAGGGCCGCGAAGGGAGCCCACGGCAGAGCCTGCACTGTCACGGCCCGCACGGTTGTCAACGCGGCGGGAGTGTGCGCGGACACCTTCAACAATATGGTGAGCGCCCACCGCTTTTCGATTATGCCGCGGAAGGGCGAGTATATGCTGCTGGACAAGACCGCGGGGAACCATTTGAGCCACACGGTTTTTCAGCTTCCGGGAAAGATGGGGAAGGGCGTTCTGGTTACGCCGACGGTGCACGGAAATCTCCTGGTGGGGCCTACCGCGAAGGACGAGGAGAACCGGGACGGGGTGAACACAACGGCGGAGGGGCTTGACTATCTGAGCAGGACGGCGGAGCTCAGTGTTAAAAATATACCGTTTCGCGAGGTGATTACGAGCTTTGCGGGGATGCGGGCGCATATTGCGGCGAAGGACGAGGCTCTTATGTACGGGACAGGGGAAAGTCCTGCCGTATCGGAGGAGGAGCGCACGGGGGATTTTGTGATCGGGGAATCGCCGGATGCAGAAGGATTTTTCAATGCGGCGGGCATTGAGTCGCCGGGGCTTACGTCGGCTCCCGCCATCGCGGTGATGCTGGCAGAGCAGATTGCGGATAAGCTGAATTTGTCCGAAAAGAAGGATTTCCGGAAAAAGAGAGCGGGCATACTGCGGCCGGATACGCTGAGCGCAGAGGAGCGAAACGCGCTGATTCAAAGGCAGCCGGCGTATGGCAGCATCGTATGCCGCTGCGAGATGATCTCGGAGGGTGAAATTCTGGACGCGATCCACAGACCGCTGGGTGCGAGGTCGCTGGACGCTGTGAAGCGGCGCACGAGAGCCGGTATGGGGCGGTGCCAGTCGGGCTTCTGCTCACCGCGGACGATGGAGATTATCGAGCGGGAGACGGGATGCTGCATGATGGATATAACGAAAAACGGCGGCAGGTCTGTATTTGTCGTCGGACAGAATAAGGAGGTCTGAGGATGAATTACGAGCTTGTGATTGTGGGAGGCGGCCCGGCGGGGCTTGCGGCGGCTGTCGCGGCGCG
>CATJJD010000221.1 GCA_949740385.1 uncultured Lachnospiraceae bacterium | reverse complement strand
TGGAGTCCACCACGTACAAGTTTGCGCGGTGCTTACAGCAGCGCTTTGGCATCATTCCCGGCGTGACGGACAAGAGTTATATCACGAACAGCTATCACGTTCATGTGACGGAGGAGATCAACGCCTTCGAGAAGCTTAAGTTCGAGGCGCAGTTTCAGAGACTGTCGCCGGGAGGCGCCATCAGCTACGTGGAGGTGCCGAACATGCAGCACAACATCGAGGCGGTGCTCTCGGTTATTCAGTATATATACGACAATATCATGTACGCGGAGCTGAACACCAAGAGCGATTACTGCCAGTGCTGCGGCTATGACGGCGAGATTAAGATTGTCGAGGAGGAGGGCAGCGGCAAGCTCGTGTGGGAGTGCCCGAACTGCGGAAACCGCAATCAGGATCAGATGAGCGTTGCCCGCCGCACATGCGGATACATCGGCACGCAGTTCTGGAATCAGGGGCGCACGCAGGAGATTAAGGAGCGGGTGCTGCACCTGTAGACGTATGGAAGAACAGAGAAAAAAACAGTATTTCCATCTGTACGAAAATCAGATGGCGGGCGGGGCGGAAGCTGCCCCGGAGGGAAGAGAGGAGGACGCGGACCGGTATCAGGAGGATCTTCGAAAAATCGGGCATATATGCGCCCGCAACGACCTCTCCGATGTGGCAGCAAACCGCGGGCTGTATAAGAACCTGCGCCGTGAGAACGATTTTTCCACATGGATCGGGGAGGCGTTCCTTTCGGGACTTTTTATGCAGACGGCCAACAGCAGGCGTCGGCGCACTCTGGAGAGGGTGTGCCGGCGCATTGCGGTCTCTTTTCTTGCGATGGCGGTGGTGCTTCTGGGGATTGTTTTGTATTTTCAGATACGGGAGGCGAAGGAGAGCGCGGTGCTGGAATACATCCGCCAGGAGAAGGAGCAGCTTGCAAGGGCTGCAGAAAAAGAAGAAAATGAAATAGAAGTGCCCGGCTCTCTTGAAATTTTACCGCAATATGCTATATTATATAATATGTATCCGGATGTGGTCGGCTGGATTCGGGTTGAAGGAACGCCGATCGACTATCCGGTCATGCAGGACCGCACGGGCGGGGAATATTATCTGAAGCACAATTTTGAGGGCAAAGAGGACGCGAAGGGGGCTCCCTTCGTGGACGCGGATACAGTGATCGAGCCGCTGGACAAAAACGTGGTGATCTACGGGCACAACGTGAGCGACGGGAGTCAGTTCGGCGATCTGGATCTGTACCTGGACGAGAAGTTCTACCGGAACCATAAGACCATCACATTCGACACCATCTACGAGACAGGCACTTACGAGATCGTGGCGGTTGTCAGGACGAAGGTGAAGGAGGGCGGCGAGTCGGGTTTCCGCTACTACTGGTTCCACAATTACGGGAACCGGGGAGAGTTTCAGGAGCTTCTTGATTTTGTGCAGGCGGAGAGTCTGTATGAGACGGAGGAACACCTGTCCTACGGAGACAGCATGATTATGCTGTCCACCTGTGAGTATACCGTTGACAACGGAAGGTTAGTGATTATAGCAAAGAGGATTGGCGAATGATGATGAGAGTGAAGAAACTGATAACTGGTATCTGTACGGCTTTGGTTCTTAGTATCGGGCTGGCGGATGCATCCGCTGTGCAGGCGGCGGAGGCGGCGCCTGCGTCCAATATCAGCGTAACGCTTGGGACGACGGACAATGCGACGGCGGGAGACCAGGTGACGGCCCGCGTCGTGCTGGGTGACAACCCGGGAATTACGACGTTTGCGGTGAAGCTTGCGTATGACAGCAATTATCTGACCTACACGGGGGCAACCTGGGCGAACGCGGTCTCCTCCGACAGCAGCAACGTGCAGCTTATTTCGGAGGTGACGGAGAACGGAGGTCCGGTTCTCAACATTTCCTCGATTTTAAGCTCCACATACTCCGGCAACGAGACGATTGTGACGCTTGATTTTACGGTGCGTGAGGACTACACGACGATGCCGGTGACTTTGACGAACCGGGAGATCACCAACAGCAGCTACGGCGCGGTCACGCCGTCCATTGTGGTGGATGCCACGGCGGGGCGGCCGAACAGCAATAACGATGCGGACGACGAGGATGACGAGGATCTGGACGATGAGGATCTGGATGACGAGGATCTGGACGATGAGGATCTGGACGACGAGGATACCGAGGAGGACAGCGAAGAGGAGAATACTGGCGGCGGAACAGATAAAAATAAGACGGACAGCGGGAATAAGAACAGCAGCACCGGCGGCAGTCTGGACCGGACGCCGAAGACCGGCGCAACGGACGTGCGCTTAACGCTGGGGGCGGCGGTGATTCTGTTCCTCGCCATCGCCGGAATCTGCTTTGGCCTGACCCGGAAGAAGAGACCGTAATGAACTGTGCGGGCGTAAAATACTGTGATGTGGCCAACGGGCCGGGTTGCCGGACGGTTCTGTTTGTGTCGGGCTGCCGCAACG
This sequence comes from uncultured Lachnospiraceae bacterium, assembly GCA_949740385.1. Lineage (GTDB taxonomy): Bacteria > Bacillota > Clostridia > Lachnospirales > Lachnospiraceae > Roseburia. The sequence goes on along the minus strand of CATJJD010000221.1, from coordinate 8,986 downwards.
CCTGCCCGAACTGTTTTCAGCCTCACACCTGGGATTTCGGGTACGGAGTACCCTTTGACGAGGCGCTGCAGCAGGAGCTTCTTGATTCCCTTGCGCCGGATTATGTGCAGGGCCTTACGCTTCTTGGGGGAGAGCCGTTTGAGGAGGAGAACCAGAGAGCGCTTGTGCCGTTTCTTGAGCGGGTGCGGGCACAGTATCCCGACCGGGACGTGTGGGCGTTTACCGGCTATGTCTACGACCGGGATCTGATAAGCGGGGGCAGAAAGCACACGAAAGACACGGATGCGCTGCTTGCGATGATCGACGTTCTGGTGGACGGCCCCTTTGTGGAGGCCGAGAAGGACATTACGCTGAAATTCCGGGGATCTCGCAACCAGCGTCTGCTGGATCTGGCCGCCACCCGAAAGACCGGGCGGCTGTGTCATGTGAAGGATTAATAAGTTTACTGGAGGAGGTAACGTTATGAAAAAGAACGTGAAGGCGGTACTGGGACTGATCTGCTACGGACTTGGTATCGTTTTTGCACTGTACGTCGGACTGTGGCACATGATATGCAGACCGGTGGCAGGCCTGTACGCTGCGTTTATGGCGGGGGAGCTTACGTTTGCCATGATTGCGGCCTGCGGGGTGAAGATTCTGTTTTCCACCACGCTGGCGGGGCTGATCTGGTGTATCGGCTATATCGGCTACAATTATTTCAAGGGAACGGAGGACCCGGACTGGGAAGCACTGGAGGAGCAGAGGAGATACCGTGATACTACGAGTACCTGATTACTACGACGAATTTGTATGCATTGCGGACCGATGTACCGGAAGCTGCTGCGACGGGTGGGAGATCGACATCGACGACGCGTCCGGAGAGTACTACATGCAGGCTCCCGGCCCGATCGGCGAGCGGCTGCGCAGCCTGCTGTATCAGGGAGAGGACGGCGGTTACTGCTTCCGGCTGGGGGAGCAGGGGCGCTGTCCTTTTTTGAACGAGAGAAACCTCTGCGATATATACGAGGCGCTGGGGGAGGAGGCGCTCTCCGAGGTGTGTACGGATTTCCCGAGGTTTGCCCTCACATACGGGCGGGTGATGCAGCGGATCTTAAGCCTCTCCTGCGAGGAGGCGGGGCGTATTATTTTATTCCGGAAGGAGCCGGTGACCTTTGTGGAGTCCGCCATGCCGGAAAGTATGGCGGAGTGGGAGGACGAGGACGCCGACGAGGCGTACATTGCCTTTCTGGAGGATGTGCAGCGGCAGGCCATCGCCATTCTGCAGGACAGAAGCAGGCCGCTGAAGGACCGGGTGAGCTTTTTTCTGGGGCTCTGTGCCCGGGCACAGGAGCGCATCAACCAGGAGAGCACAGAGAAAATCCGGCCGGACGAGTTTCCGCCGTCGGACAATTTCCGGGTGCGGGACTGGGAGCGTCCATGCTACGGGAGCTTTGACGTGCGACTTGGCATTCTGGAGGAGCTGGAGGAGCTGGGGAGCGAGTGGGCTCTGACAAAGCGGCGGCTTCGGCAGGTGCTGACGGCAGAGTCCTACGAAAGGCTGCTGGCGTCGTATCTTGCGTCGGAGCATTACGACGAGGTGATCTACGAACAGCTTTTTGTGTACTTTGCCTTTCGCTATCTGATGTACGCTATGTACAGCTGCGACATTCTGGCGCAGGGAAAGATGGTTGTGAGCTTTGCGCTGATGGTGCGGGATCTGGATCTCTGTCAGTGGAGCGCAAACGGCGGAACGCTGTCGCCTGCGGAGCGGACCCGCATGGCTTATCTGTTTTCCCGGGAGGTGGAGCACTCGGAGGAGAACTTTGAGCAGGTGCAGGAAGAACTGATGTTTGAATAAAAGAGGCGGTAAGCTTAGTCCTGATATGTAAGGTGCGGTGCAGCCCGGTAAAACGGGTTACACCGTTTCCTTTTGTCTTTTGCGGCCATCAAAGGCATTTCCGGCTAAAATGCAAAAAACGGCGTCCGGGTGTCCGTTGGGCTGGACAGTCCCGCCCGGCTCTGTCTGAAAGGTACGCCCTCCCTGGCCCGTCCGGTTCCGGCAGAACCACGCTGCCGGAACTGCTGCTCTGCTTTTTAGCGGTCCAGCAGATCGGTGTAGAACTCCGAGTAGTCGGTACGCCCGGCCTTCATGTAGTCGATGGCGGCGGACGGATGCTGGTTGAGGTGTCCGGTCAGAAGGTACGGAATATCGTAGCCCCACATGACTCCGGATTCCTTAAGAGGCAGCATCTGCTCCTCGAGGAAACGCAGCACCGGGAAAATATTGTACCGCGGGTTTCGAAGGAAGCTTAAGAGCAGCTCCATGGCGCAGTTGCCGCAGCCCCGTCCCATGCCCATCATGGTGGCGTCCAGGAGGCTCGCGCCGTTGGAGGCGGCCTCGATGGTATTGGCGAAGGCCAGCTGCAGGTTGTTGTGGGCGTGCATGCCGATGTACTTATCGTATTTTTCTGCGGTTTCCAGGTACAGCTCGGTGATGCGGCGGATCTGCTCCGGCACGAGCGCGCCGTAGCTGTCTACGATGTAGATGCCGTCTGCGCTGCTCTGGCCCACCATCTCGAGAGCCTGTGCCACGTCGCTCTCTTGGGCGTTGGACACTGCCATGATGTTGCAGGTGACCTCGTAGCCCTTCTCCTTTGCGTCCTCAATCATCCGGACGGCGGCGGGAATCTGGTGAATGTAGGTTGCCACTCTTATCATGTCGATGACGCTGCTTCCGCTGTCAATAATGTCGGTGCGGTAGTCGCAGCGCCCCACGTCCGCCATGACGGATATTTTCATGTCGGAATTGTTCTCCCCCACGACGGAGCGGATGTCCTCCTCGTCGCAGAACTTCCATTTGCCGAACCGGTCCGTATCAAAAAGCTCCTTCGAGGCTTTGTATCCAAACTCCATAACGTCAACCCCCGCCTTTACGTTGGCGCGGTAGAGGGCATTGATGAAATCGTCGGTGAAACGGAAATTGTTTACGAGTCCTCCGTCGCGTATGGTTGCATCCAGCACCCGTATGTCGGTGCGGACGGTCATTAAGTCTCCCTTTTGAGCCATTGTATTATCCTCCTTAAACTCTGTCGCGGTGACAGCCTGTGCGAATTATGCCGGTATACACTGTACACTTCAACACTTTAAAGTGTGTGAGTGCATTGCATATATCATAACATATATGCGGAAAATTGCAAGTAAAAACTTTACTTTTTTTATGGCTGCATATATAATTGTACGTGGGACAAGGAGGATGGAAATGATTTATTTACTGGGAAAACCGGATTATGCGTATGTAGCTTTTATCGGAATTTTGTTTGCGTTTGCGGCCACCTGCGTGGCGATTGCCTGCCTGAACAGGTATCTGCCCAAGGACATGGGACGGCAGTACGCCCACGACGGAAAGCTCTCCGCGGGCAAGCCAAGGGGCGCGGGCATTCTGTTTGTATTCGCCTTTGTCGCGGCTGCGGTTGTGTTCTCGCAGCTGAACGCGGAGATCGGGATTTATCTGGTGCTGATCGTCATCGAGATGCTCACCGGATTTTTTGACGACGCGGCGGAGAAGCCCTGGGGCGAATATCTGAAGGGCTTTCTGGATTTTGCCGTGGCAGTTGTTGTGGCACTTGTGTATCTGCACTACAACGGCAGCGAGATTGTTTTTGCGGTTACGGGGACGGCGGTGACGCTTCCTCCGCTTCTGTTTGGCATACTCACCGTGGTGCTTGTGTGGGTTTCCATCAATGTGACGAACTGCTCGGACGGTGTGGACGGTCTGTCGGGGACGCTGACGATCATCACGATCATGACGTTTTTTATACTGGACAGTGTGCTCGGAGTGGAGGACGGCTTTAACTACTGCATTCTTCTGTTTGCCGTGTGCCTGCTTGGTTATTTGTGGTACAACGCGACGCCGAGCAAGCTTCTGATGGGGGATGCGGGTTCGAGAGCCATGGGAATCTTTATCGCCATCGCCGCCCTGAAATCCCGCAGTCCGTTTCTGTATCTGCTGGCTGCCTTTGTGCTGATTGTGGACGGGGGACTGGGGCTGATTAAGGTTTCGCTGCTGCGGTTTTTAAAGATTCGCATTATGAAGAACATTACGACGCCGCTGCACGACCATGTCCGCAAGAAGATGGGCTGGTCCAATGAGCAGGTGGTATTTCGCTTTGCCATTATCCAGATCGTCATCTCTCTTGCGGCGGTCTATATGGTCACGCTGTAGCGGTTGTCAGCGGTTATTGCCGGACCTGCCGAAGAGAAGCGCATGAATTCTTTCCATATGGAAGGGTTTCCCCTGAACCGTCTGAACCTTCAGGCGGTTTTCTTCGTTGAAGCCCACAAGAATGCTGTGGTTTGCCTCGGCCAGGTAGTCGATAATGCCGTCGATGTCGGACTTGGTGTTTTTCGGGCACTGTATGTGCAGATGCTGGTCCGCCACAATGTGCATCGTGTAGGAGATGCTGAAGTGGTACCAGAGGAATTTGTGGAGCGTGGAGTGCTTGTAAATCCACAGTATCTCGTCTATGGGCACGATGGCGTTGCCGAGGGGCGAGGTCATGATAAAGTAGTGCTCCGTGATGAACATGTCCTCCGTGGCAAGCTGAGGCAGTGTGGCCAGCTCTTCCTCCGCCTGCTCCAGCATGCGGCCCGGGTGGCCGAAGACCGCGAGGCTCTGACAGGCCGGGGAGAGGGCCGGAAACCGGATAAACAGCAGGCACAGAATCAGGAACACGACGGCGTAGGCCAGGGTGCCGAAATAGCATAAAAACAGCAGAACCGTTGTGGTCAGATGGTAATCCGGCTCGCTGAAGTAGTACTTCGGCATCTGGTTGGTGATGCCGTCCGACGTCCAGTCCAGATCATTGGCCAGGAGGTCCAGAAGGGTCTGGTAGGCTGTCCGGCCCCGGACAAGCCGTCCCACCACGGTCAGAGAGTCGATAAAGGGGAGACCCTCCTCGCAGGTGCGGGGGGATAAGAGGACGATGACGCACTGGCCGTCCCGCACGGTGTAGTAGTAATAGCCCACGGTCTGCCCGTACTGCTCGTTCAGATAGCCGCTGAATTTCAGGTCGGTGAAGGTTGCCTGTACGTAGCGGCTTTTTGTCTCGAAGGTAGTCCGAAAGCTGTCCGTGCTGTGAATGAGCGTCGGGTGCAGCATGTCCGGGAGGGGGAACGAGAACCAGAGCACGAGAAGCAGTGCGAGGTAAAGAATGGGAGGCATGAGCCTCCTTCTGTAAAATGCTTTGATGTTTTTGCTGATGTAGTGTTCGTAGTTTTCCGTCATTTTTCTGCCTTTTCCTGTCTATAGATTCGGTCGGATGTATCGGCCGTATGAGACCGGCACATATTATCTTTAGTATTAGTATTATAATGGTTTGCGGGGGAATAATCAACACAAGATTGAGGAGGAAATGCACATGGAGGGAGAGGCGTATACGGGCTTTGCACAGGTGTACGATCTGTTTATGGACAATGTGCCCTATGAGGAATGGTGCGGGTATCTGTGCCGGACGTTTTGCGCCCACGGGATTAAGGAGGGCGTGCTTGTGGAGCTGGGCTGCGGGACGGGAAAGCTGACCCGGCTTATGGCAGAAAGTGGCTACGAGCTGGTGGGCACGGACTGCTCTGCCGATATGCTGGCCGTGGCGGCAAATGAGCCCGGGGATATTCTCTGGCTGCAGCAGGACATGAGAGAGCTGACGCTTGACGGGTCTGTGGCAGGGATGTACAGCGCCTGCGACTGTGTGAACTACATTCTGGAGGAGGAGGAGCTCTCCTGCGTTTTTGAGCGGGTGTACCGGTACCTGCTGCCGGGCGGGCTGTTTGTCTTTGACATGAATACGCCGTACAAGTACAGACAGCTTCTGGCGGACAATACCTTTGCGGAAAACCGCGACGAGGGCAGCTTTATATGGGAAAATTATTTCGACGGGGAGGCGCTTGTGAATATTTACGACCTGACGCTCTTTATCCCCGACGGCAGAGGGCTGTTTCGGAAATTCGAGGAGGAGCACTGCCAGAAATGCTATGAAATCGAGCAGGTGCGGCGGCTTCTGGAGCGAAGCGGATTTGAGACGGTGGCAGTGAAGGACGGCTACACAGACAGGCCGTTTGGACAGGAGAGCGAGCGGGCGCTGTTTGTCGCAAAGCGCAGACCGCAGTGCAGACAGTAAACGAAAAGGAGAAAAGATATGGATTATATGGTAAGGGCGACAGCCGCCTCCGCCGGTATTCGGGCGTTTGCGATTACGTCGAGGGAGATGGTGGAGACAGCCAGAAGCAGCCACAACACGTCGCCGGTTATGACCGCGGCTCTCGGGCGTCTTTTGACGGGAGGTGCCATGATGGGGGCGATGTTAAAGGGGGAGAAGGATCTGCTGACGCTGCAGATTCAGTGCAGCGGTCCTGCCCGGGGCCTGACCGTGACGGCGGACGCCAGGGGGCATGTGAAGGGCTATGCGCAAAATCCTGTTGTGAATCTGCCGCCCGGCGAAAAGGGAAAGCTGGATGTGGGCGGAGCGCTTGGTATGGGGATTCTGAGAGTGATTAAGGATATGGGCTTAAAGGAGCCCTATGTGGGGCAGTGTGAGCTGCAGACCGGGGAGATCGCGGAGGATCTGACCTGGTATTTTGCCGCATCGGAGCAGATTCCGTCGGCGGTGGGGCTTGGGGTCCTCATGAATAAGGAAAACACGGTCCGGCAGGCCGGCGGTTTCATTATCCAGCTTATGCCCTTTACGCCGGACGACGTGATTGAGGTGCTTGAGAGGCGCATCGGAGAGCTTGACCCGGTGACGGTGATGCTGGAGCGGGGGCTGTCCCCGGAGCAGATGCTTGAGGAGGTGCTTGGGGAGTTCGGCGTTGAGATCACAGAACGGCTGCCGGCCGCCTTTGTGTGCGGCTGCTCGAAGGAGCGGGTGTCCGGCGCCCTGTCAACGATTTCCCGAAAGGATATGGATGCGATCATCAATGACGGGGAGAGCATTGAGGTTCGATGCCAGTTCTGCAATAAGGCATACACGTTTGATATAGAAGAGTTGAAGGAGATCAGAGAGTGAGACAGGGATTTATCAGAGCCGCGGCCGTAACACCGGAGCTTAAAGTGGCGGATACGGCGTACAACGGGGAGAAAATCAGAGAGTATATGAAGGAGACGGCTGCGGCGGGGGCAAAGCTTGTGGTGTTTCCCGAGCTTTGCATTACAGGCTACACTTGCGGGGATCTGTTTCTGCAGGAGAGGCTTTTGAGCGCCGCCAGGGAGGAGCTTCTTAAAATTGCGGCCTGCAGCAGGTCCTTTGACGCCGTCTATTTTGTGGGGCTGCCCTTTGCCGTGGACGGTAAGCTCTACAATATGGCGGCCGTTGTGGCCGGCGGAAAGGTGCTTGGCATGGTTCCGAAAACGTATCTGCCCAACTACAGCGAGTTCTACGAACTGCGGCATTTTGCGTCGGGGGCGGGGATGGATTATATGTTTTATCTGCAGGGGGAGCCGGTGCTTGCGGGAACCGGTCTGCTCTTTGTCTGCGACGATATGCCGGAGCTTAAGATCGGCGTGGAGATCTGCGAGGATCTGTGGGCGCCCAACCCGCCGAGCACCGGCTATGCACTCTCCGGCGCCAGCGTGATCGTCAATCTGTCGGCGTCCAACGAGGTGGCCGGAAAGGCGGATTACCGCAGATCGCTTGTGAGCGGACAGTCGGCGCGGCTTGTGTGCGGCTATGGCTACGCATTCCCCGGGGAGGGGGAGTCCACCCAGGACGTGGTATTCTCCGGGCATGACATGATCGCGGAAAACGGCCACATGCTGGCGGAGAAACGGTTTGCCTGCGGCGTCACTTACGCTGAGCTTGACCTGCAGTCGCTTCTGGCGGACCGCCGCAGAATGAACACCTTCGAAGTTTATGACCGGCTTGTAAACGTTAATTTCCGGCTGACGGTGACCGAAACGAAGCTCACAGGGGCTGTGGACCCGATGCCTTTTGTGCCGAAGGACCGCTGCGCGCGCAGAGAGCGCTGCGAGGAGATGCTGACGCTGCAGGCGCTGGGGCTGAAAAAGCGTATGGCCCACACGAACAGTAAGACCGCGGTGATCGGCGTATCCGGTGGGCTGGACTCCACCCTTGCACTTCTCGTCACCGCAAGAGCCTTCGATATGCTGGGAAAGGACCGAAGCGACATAATTGCCGTGACCATGCCGGGATTCGGCACCACGGACCGCACTTATGACAACGCGGTGAAGCTGATCGGCTGTCTCGGGGCCCGGTTTGTGGAGGTGGACATTAAGGAGTCGGTGCGGGTGCACTTTGCGGCCATCGGCCACGATATGTCGAGCCGCGATGTGACCTACGAGAACGGACAGGCCAGGGAGCGGACGCAGATTCTTATGGATATCGCAAATATGCAGGAGGGGCTTGTGATCGGAACGGGGGATCTCTCGGAGCTTGCGCTGGGCTGGGCCACCTACAACGGGGATCATATGTCCATGTACGCGGTGAACGCCTCGGTGCCAAAGACGCTGGTGCGCCATCTGGTGGAGGATTACGCGGATACATGCGGGGATAAAGAGCTTTGTGAGACGCTGTCGGATGTGCTGGATACGCCGGTTTCGCCGGAGCTTCTGCCGCCGGAGGAGGGCGTTATCGCGCAGAAGACGGAGGATCTGGTGGGCCCATACGAGCTGCACGATTTCTTTTTATATCAGGTGCTGCGCTTCGGCTTTTCGCCGGCGAAGGTGTACCGCCTGGCAAAGCTTGCTTTCGCTGACCGATATGAGAGTGATTTTGTGCTGAAATGGCTTAAGACTTTTTACCGGAGATTTTTTGCGCAGCAGTTCAAGCGCTCCTGTCTGCCAGACGGGCCGAAGGTGGGCACGGTTGCGGTGTCCCCGAGAGGGGATCTGCGCATGCCGAGCGACGCCAGCGCCGGTATCTGGATGCAGGAGCTGGAACAACTGCAGTAGCTACAGAAGCCGGATTCCGTGGGCCTCACAGGCCTTCATGGCATCGGC
>CATJJD010000220.1 GCA_949740385.1 uncultured Lachnospiraceae bacterium | reverse complement strand
GGACTCTCTTACGCTTTTCCCAGACACAGAGCTGTATCAGATGGCACAGCAAGGCTTGTTTATCCCTGCTGAAGAAAAAGAGCGTATCCGTGAACTGCAAATGCTAATCAACACCTTAAATATACGCACACATTTATTTGCAAACACGGTTTCAAATTACACGCCCGTAACGGCATATCTTCCGTATGACCGTGAAAAGGTCACAAGGGAATTGCAATATGGATTAGATCATACGGATGAAATGGAGATGAGGAGGTATCGAAATAATTTAAAAGCTTTAGGATAAACCTCTTTCCGTCTGAGTGCCGCATACAATGAGAAACGGCGCAGAGCCGCCAGCGAAGGCACATTCAAACAGCCTGCTGCACCCCTTTCCAAAAGTGTGATATAATTTTTTGAAAAGGCTTTGGATTTGATGTAGTATTTGCCGCTGAAACCGTAGAAAATTTACTAAAAATAAAAAAAATGCTTGCAAAAATTTCCGAAACATGATAACATATATAAGTCGTAAGAACGATTTACAATAGAAATATTGCTCCTTCTGTTTTCAGTGTGAGTTTTTCCGTTGTAGAGCAGCCGGCTGTTAACCGTGAAGCTGTCTCAGGACCGGCTCGGGGGGATATTTCTGATATGGTGACTTAGCCAAGTGGTAAGGCGTGGGACTGCAACTCCCTGATCGTCGGTTCAAATCCGTCAGTCACCTTAATAAAAAGCAGATGAGATAAATTCTTGTCTGCTTTTTATTTTTGAAAGAAATTCCGATCTTTTGAGACAGAAAGAAAAGAGGCTGTGAAAATAATCCTTATATAAATGTCAGCTAACATAAAAAGGAGCTGCTGCAAAAATAAATTTTGCAGCAGCTCTGCTGTCCGGTACCGGATTAAACAGCGATCTTTCCGATCAGTTTCTCCAGCATATCAATCATGCGCTGGTTCGTGGCTTCGCGGCTTGCAATCATGCTGGTAGCCGCTGCCGCCGTATCCTTGTCCAGGTTTTCCAGTGTCTTTAATGCGGTGGTGAGATATTCGGTATTTGCAATAATCTCGTCCACCTTCTGTACAACGTAGGAAGCGTCGAGTCTTGCCTCTTTCTGAGCCGGTTCTGCCGGTTCCGCCGCCGTGTCTGTCTGTAAATTCTGTGTATTCATATAATCCATGTGTTGATCCTCCGATTCTGATGTGGGACATGCGAGACATATCGTATTCTGGCCGACATAGTGTGCCCTGCCTTTTTTCACGAGCCCCCTGGCCCGTTTCGGATAAGTTGTCCCGCACGCATTTCCGTGAATGTCAAGAACAGTAACATTTTTTGTCATGGGCTTTGTCCCCCTTTGTATGAGATTTTGTTTTTTATTATGGGTGTCTTCCCCGGCAACTATATCGTACTATAGATTCCACGGGATGTCAAATAAGGCGCCGGGCAGGGACTGCCCCCGCCGAAGGCGGCTTTAAACGGGCAGCCCCGGTTACAATCCGCACCTTTAGAGAATAAACGTTTTATGAAATCCGGCGCGGGTGTGAGTCCTGACTTCAGAACAATTTTATATTTTCCTGCAACAAAACGGCCGCCAAGAGACACTGTATAAATGAAAGCGAAGATAATATCAGAAAAAGCAGTGGCTGGAGGGGGAGATTATGAAAAGAAAATATTTGATTACAGCGGGTATTATGACAATGATAGAGGCATTGCTCTTCGGATGCGGGGCTCAGAATCCGGGAAAAAGTATCGTGACGCCGGAAATTAATGAGAAATCCGGCTCACAGATCGTAAAGGAGCTGCCGGAGGATGCAGTATCGGGTAAAACGATTCCTGACGGGACAGAGACGGAGACTGAGAATAATATTTTTTGTCCTATGGTAATGCTGGACGGAAAGCTGTATGTTGAGACAGGCGAGACAAATTCCATGCCGCGCTGCGGTGTGATGGACGGTACCATAAGCTTATCCACAGACGGGGAGACTCCGACTGTGGATAACCAGTCCAATTTCGGAAAAAATATCGGTTTTCAGAGGGGAATGCGGGAAAATCGAATTGAAATATGTCTGGACAATGTCTGGCATATCTTCGCCTGCAACGAAAATAATCTGGACGGTGTGGAGCTTGAGGTGAAGGATGCATCGGAAAGCGGCGCAGTCGTGACTGTGCACAACAGCTCGGACTTTCCGATTACATACGGCGAAGATTTTCTGCTGGAGGTGCAGGAGCAGTCCGGTGAATGGAGGGCAGTTTCCATTGCGATTGAAGGAGACTACGGGTTCAATAATCTCGGGTATCCGGCAGAGCCCGGCGCATCGAGGGATTGGACGGTGGACTGGACATGGCTGTACGGAGAGCTGGAGCCGGGACACTACCGCATTGTAAAGAGTGTTCTGAGTGAGGCTGAGTCGGAGGAAATGAATACCGCAGGGTCCGAAAACTATGAGGAATATTTTCTGATGTGTGAATTTGATCTGTAAACGGAAAGCAAAACAGTCTGGCTAAACAGAAAAATGCGTGATACAGTTACAGAATAATAAAGTCGGCACAGGTGCAAAAAGGGATATTATGGAAGAACGGATGTTGGTAAAAAGGGCAAAAAGAGGAGACGCGGATGCTTTTGGCGAGCTGTACGGGCAAATTTACAGGAAGCTGTATGCTTTTGCACTATACACTCTGGGGAGGGAGCAGGACGCGGAGGATGCGGTGAGTGAGGCCGTGACGGATGCCTTCGCCACAATCGGGCTGCTGAAAAAAGAGGAATCTTTTGCAGGCTGGATCTACCGGATTGTGGCGAATAAATGCAGGCAGAAAATGCGGGAGTACTACCGACAGGGCGGTGAGCTGACCGAGGAGCTTCTGGAAGCGAAATCGCCCCCGAAGGACTGCTGGGCAGACACAAGAGAGGAGTACATGGATGTGCGTCAGGCATTTTTCGGGCTGCCGGAGGAGGATCGCCAGATTATAGGTCTGCACATTTTTTTCGGGTACTGTACGAGGGAGATTGCGGGAATTTTGGATATGAATGAGAATACGGTGCGCTCCAGGGAGAGCCGGGCGCTAAAGAGAATGAAAAACAGTCTGAAACCTTTCAGAGATGCCGGCGGACAGCGGCCGCAGAAAGAGGAGAATGAGGTGATTGTATGAAAGATAATAAGAAAGATCTGCAAAACAGGGAATACAAAGATGCACAGGAGTGGCTGAAAGACGAAGATCTGACAGAGGAAGAAATGGAGAAGATTCTGTCAGAGATTGAAACTTCTGCGAAAGATATTAAGGTGCCGGAATCTCTTGAGCCGGAGAATGTGAAAGCGAAGATTCGCGGCAGAAAGAACAAATATCCGTACCGCAGAACAAAGGAGATTGCCGCGGCAGTTGCACTGCTTGTCATTGTGAGCGGAAGCGGCATCTACGGTATGATGACAGGAAACGGCGGAAATTCTGCAGACCTGGCAGCAGGCGGCGTCGATAACAGCGCGGAGCTCAATATAAAAGACAACAAGGCAGAAAACCAGACGGAGGAAGATGATATTGAAAAACCGGTGCAGAAGAAGTCAAAGGTCGGCAGTTATCGGCTTGCAGGCAGCTATGACGATGTGTATGCGGCAGTTTGGACGGAAGAACAGAAAAATACAGTCACGGAATTTGCGGACGGAATCGTAAACGGGGCGATTATTAAGAGTGAGGACGCGAGTGACACAGGCGGAATGATGAGCGGCGGCGCGGAAGCGGGGGCCGGGCAGGCGGACGGTTCCGCTGAGAGAAATCAGGTGAAGGCAGAGGAAGAAGCGGCGGTCGACAGTGTGAGTGAGGATAGAGAAAGTGCCGCGGCAGACAGCGATTTTTCCGGAACAAACACGCAGGTGGAAGGCGTCGACGAGAGCGATTTTATTAAAAATGACGGCAGTTATCTTTATCTGCAGTCGGATTATAAAGTGAGCATTGTGGATATTCGCGGCAAAAAAATGAAGCTGATAACCGGATTTGTGCCCGAAATGGAAGCAGGCGATACGATTGCCGATATGTACGTGGACGGAAATAAGCTGTTTATGATTGTCCGGAAGCGGGATACGGCGATGACGGGCACTTCCCGCCCGGCAAAAACAGAGTCTTCGGATGATATGGATGTCCTCTATGAAGAGGAGATCTGTGATGAATATTACTTTGACACGAACACAGAGACGGAGCTTCAGACCTACGATATATCCGACAAAAGCAATGTGCGTTTTCTGGGGGCGGTGAAGCAGGACGGTTCGTACTATGATTCCCGCAAGGTTGGTGATTACGTCTATCTGTTTTCCAGAAAGGAGACATACGGCATCCAGACGGGGAACGGCTCAGACGGGCTGATTCCTGAGATCAACGGCGAAAAGGCTCCTGCCGGCTGCATTTATGTGCAGGATAACGCTTACAGCGAGCTGATTATTTCTTCCGTCAGAGTGTCTGAGCCGAATAAGACGGTGGATGAGATGGTTCTTTTGAACCAGAATGCAAGAATTTACATGAGCACGGAGGCCATCTATCTGTACTCCGAGAGCTATGAGTGGACGGAAAACGACGGGAAGAGCTACACGGACATTGCTAAGTTTTCCTATCGCGACGGGTACATGAACGGCGTGGCGGCCACCAATGTCAGGGGAACCATACAGGATGTGTTTGCGATTTCCGAGAGCGGCGGCATTCTGCGGGTTCTGACTACCGACTGGGCCAGTGATGCGTCGAAAAATCAGCTCTACCTGCTGAACAATCAGCTTAAGCTGCTGGGCTCTCTGACAGATATAGCCACGGGAGAGGAGATCTATGCGGCGCGCTATATCGGAAATGTGGCCTATTTTATCACTTACCACAATACAGACCCGCTTTTTGCAGTGGATATATCAGACCCGTCGAAGCCGAAGCTGCTGGGCCAGGTGGAGATAACCGGATTTTCGGACTATCTGCACCCTTACGGCGACGGCCTTTTGGTGGGAATCGGCTACGAGACGGACCCGGATACCAGCGAGCGGCTGGGCGTAAAGCTTGTGATGTTTGATGTCACGGACCCGACAGATCCAAAGATCGCAGACTCCGTCGTTTTTGAGGGCAGCTACTGCAGCGCGGCGGATTATTACAAGTGCGCTCTTGTCAGTGAGTCGAAGAATCTGATCGGATTTAACGTGACGGACTGGAATAAACAGGAGATGAGCTATAAGCTGTACGGCTGGAATGGTAAGAAACTGGAAAAGCGGTTTTCCGCTAAAATTGACACAACCAAATATAATGAACCTGACCGGATAAGAGGCCTCTACGCGAATGATCGGTTTTACCTGGTTACGCAGAAGGGCGGAGGGTACAGAATTCAGTCCTACGACATGAACGAAGAATTTGAAAGCCTTGGAAAGATTGTGGTTGAATAAAGAATTAACAAATATTCAAAAGTGCGACAACCTGCAATACAGATGAAAATTGATAAAAGTTATATGGTAATATAATAAATATTCAGAAAAAAGGGGTTAACATTTCTCCCGCTCCTGCCGATATACAAATAAAGAAAATTTGCAGTTCACAGGGAGGTGACCATATGCAAATTGACGTAAGTACGGCTTACCGGAGACAAATGGATTTTGTGACGGAGGCAGGACGGGAGAGCTGTCGAAGCTTTGACAGGCAGCAGAAGAACGGGGAAGTGACACCCGATCAGCAGGCAGAGCAGCAGGCGCAGGCTGCGGAAACCTTTCAGGCATCCGAAGAGGGGCTGCTTAAGCTATATCTGGAACAGGTCAAAAATGCCCAGATGAAAGCAAAAAGCGACCGGGATGCCAGAGCCGAGGAGTTAAAGGCCATTAAGATTGCCCACAATATTATGCGCGGCTATAAGGTTCCGCCCCAGGATGAGAGCTTTCTGCTGACAAAGAATTTTAAAATGTATATGGCGGCAAAGAATCTGTCGATGATGCGGGAGTGTCAGGGCGAGGCAAAAAGCGAGCTGGGAGGCGGCCGGTCCGGCAGCGCGGCGGATGCGGTGCTGGCGGAGAGCGCGGGCAGTGCGGGTATCGCGGCAGAAGGGCTGAATATGGGAGCAGCGGAGACTGCCATAGCCGGCTCCGGCGGCAAACAGGACGAGAGTAAGAGCGCCGTCGCCTTTAAAAATAACAGTTTTTATGATTACGGAAAGTATCTGGAATCTGTAAACAGACAGTACAATTACGGGCAGAGTGTTTCAGTCTCTGCGGCAAAAAAGAAGAAAGCAAAGACACGCAAGCGGTTTTTCTATAATTTCAAAGACGTTTCCAGCCGGATTGTGCGTGCCAGAACATCGGGAAATGCGAGACAGGCTTACACAAGCGCGAAGCTAAAGTGCGGGCAGCTCCGCAGAAAGATCCGAAGCGGCGAGTATGACGACGAGGCTCTTCGGATTGCACTGATTCACGCCGAGGCGATGGAGCGGGTTGCGAAGAAGAAGATGCACCATCTGATGGAAGAGGAGATGGCAAAGCGGGGCGGTCTCTGTGCCGGCGATACGGACAGGGAGGATATAGAGGAGCAGATGCGCGAAGACGAGCAGGTGGAGCGGGACAGAAGATACAGCGAGGAGAACGGTTTAGTTCAGTCCCGGGATTCCATCGACGACGTGAGCCTCGAGGAGATTATGGCGGACTCCATGCAGACGGATGTGCAGATGCTTGATCTTGTATCCGGTATGGATATGTTTATCGAGGAATTTGCAGAGCTGATGAAGGATACGACGGAGGAGCTGACGGGGCTTGGTGAGCTGGCGGAAGAGCTTATGGGGGTGAGCGCCACACCGGATATGGACCCGGAGGATCTGAAGGAGCTTAAGCTAAAGCACCGCACCGAGGAGCAGAGAAAGATCGCGGAGGCGGATTCGAAATATCTCAGGGCGCTGTTTCAGAAGCTGCAGAGAGAGCAGCAGGCGGTGGCGCAGGGAGCGGCGAAGGTGGCAGAAGCCATCGCCGGAAACGGAGGAGGAGCCGTGCTTTCTCTGACGGGCGCATCCCCTTCGTCGGGAAGAGCTTCCGGCGTTTCGGCTGCGGCAGGCGCGGGAAAAGGCACGTCTTCTTCGGTGGCATCCGCACCGGTTGAGCTGGTCAGCCTCTCGGCAGCGAAAGAAAGTCTTTCATCCAATGTAACTGCTGTAAGCAGCGGTGAGGCGGCAGCAGCAGTGGCGACGGCAAGTATAAGTTTTGACGTATCTGTGTAGAAATGGGAGGCATAATTTTGTCAGCTGTATTGACAATATCATTTTAGCAGTATATGATAATGCTTATCAGGTAAAAGAGCTGTCGTCGCTGCCGTAACAGGATATTTTCGGATAAGCTGTTGTGAAGCGGAGTCGCTCAGCAGCTTATTTTTATCTGCAGGAGATTTAGATTTTTACTGAAAAATGAAAGGGGTAAAGGAGTAATGCGGGACAAACTAAGTAAATATCGGATCAAGGAAAGGCTGACGCGCGGATTTATAATTTCATCGGCAATTCCGGCGATTGCAGCGGTTGTGGGACTGATCGCTTTGATTGTTGTATCGGCGGTTTACGGAAATGCGTTGAAGAATTACGGTTTTGCACAGGGTGATGTGGGTAAAACCATGACATATTTCTCTCAGGCGCGATCTTCTCTTCGAGGCAGTATCGGTTACGATGATCAGGATGCCATCGACGAGATGTTAAGTCAGCATGAGGATGCGGTAGCTAATTTCGAAAAATCCTTTGCAGATCTGGAAAAGACGATGATCTCTCAGGAAAATAAAGATGTGTACAACAGCATTGAGAGCCAGCTTCCGGAGTACTGGAGAATCGAGGGCGAGATTCTGAAGCAGGGAGCGGTCACAGACAGAGCCCAGTGCGAGCTGGCTCAGGAACGTGCAATCAGCGAGCTTGGTCCGCTTTATAACAGTATCAATGAAGAGCTTACATCCATTATGGATATAAAAGTTGACCGGGGTAACAGTGTTTCTACGACTCTGTCGGTTGTATGCCTTATCCTCATGTTCGCAATGGTGCTCCTGATTGTCATTGCAGTTCTCTCATCTATCCGTCTGGGACAGAGAATGGCGGAGAATATTGCAAGACCTCTGACACAGCTTGGAAACCGTCTGGACGAGTTTGCAAAGGGTGATCTGTTCAGCCCGTTCCCTGAGGCGGACAGTGAGGATGAAGTGTCCGACATGATAAGATCCGCACAGGAGATGGCGCATGCTCTTGACTTTATTATCTCGGACATGCAGTTTATTCTTGGAAAGATGGCGGATTCCGATTATACGGTGAATTCGAAGGATAACAGCAAATACATAGGAGATTTCCGGCAGCTGTTTGAGTCCTCGAAGAAACTGAAAGAGTGTATGGTAGAGACGATTCATTTTATCGAGGAGTCATCCGGACAGGTTACTTCCGGTTCCGGCAACCTGGCGGATACGTCACAGAGTCTTGCGGAGGGTGCGACCGAGCAGGCAAGCGCGGTGGAAGAGCTTCAGGCGACATTCGCCACGATTGCGGACGAGGCTGCAAGAGCGGCGGATTCGGCCGAGATGGCGTACAACCAGTCAAAAGAGTATGCCGACATGGCGGACAACAGCAATGCGGATATCAAAGAAATGGTGGAGGCGATGGCGCGCATCAGCGAGGCTTCCGAGAAGATCGGAAATATTATCTCCGAGATCGAGAGCATCGCTTCTCAGACAAACCTGCTTTCACTGAATGCTTCGATTGAGGCTGCAAGAGCCGGCGAGGCGGGACGCGGATTCTCCGTTGTGGCGGATCAGATCCGGCAGCTTGCTGAGCAGAGCAGCAAGTCGGCAGTGGATACAAGAACACTGATTGAGGGAACGATGCAGGAAGTTCACAACGGAAACAAGGTTGCGGACCGCGCGGTTGCGTCAATCGAGGTTATTGTTGAAGGAATTCGTAAGATTGCGGATTCTTCAAAGGAGCTGAGCGTTTCTTCTGCAAATCAGGCAAAAGTGATGAAGGAAGCGGAAGAGGGTATTAACCAGATTTCCGATGTTATTCAGACAAATGCGGCGGTTGCGGAAGAGTCATCCGCGACAAGTCAGCAGCTTTCGGCACAGGCTGCGCTGCTGGATGATCTGGTTGCGAAATTTGCATTGCCTGAATAAAATATATAAGAAAAAGACTTCGAAATCCGCCGGATTCCGAAGTCTTTTTTAATTCAGTCGTGACGTTCTCCTGCATTGTCAAAGCATTCACAGAACCTGGCAGAGACGGACGGTTCTCTGCCGTTTACATACAGGTGAGAGGTGTCGCCGTAGGAGGAAACCCGAAAGGCTGCGATTCCTTTTCGGCGCTCTTCCGTTCGGACAACCGTGACGGAGGACGGAGCCGCAACAAACCCGTGCCACAGGAGTATCGGTGAAATATTTAACAGGTGGCTCAGGATTGCGCATCCGCTGCCGTAGTGGCAGAACAGTGCAATGGTGTCGCTGTTTGCCTGCCGCACCCGGTAACAGCGTCCTTTTCGCTCGTAGCCGTGGGAGTAAAGCAGGGCGTCCAGGCCGCCGCACAGCCACTGATATTCTTTTTTCACGTCTCCGGCAATCATGGAAGGATGGTCTGTCCAGGTATCCACATTCAAAAAGAGGGGTTCCGCTGTCCAGTCCTGAGGCAGCCAGTCCCAGCAGATAGATTTTGTGCCAGGCCTGTCCGGGCGGTCGATTTCGGCGGAAAATTCCCGAAGCCAGTCCAGAGTCTTCGCAGTGCGGTTCATTTTTTTCAGCGTACAGCCGGCCGTGTCCTGCGCCCGCCCCATAGGGGAGACATAAAATGCCTTTATGTCCAGCCGGGAAATCTGTTCTGCCAGAAGCTTTGCCTCCTCCCAGCCGGCGGGGGTGAGGGAATCCTTCTCGTAGTCGGGGTCCGCGTGTCTTATAATCATTATTTTCATGGTGTGCCTCCGTATCATATCTGTGATGATTTTTCGTTCCATATCATAACATGTTTGCGGCCGGATTGCCACAGGCAGTGTCAGAAAATCATTTTGCTATTTGCCGGAAGGAATGGTATGATTAGTGGCAAAGTAAAAGCAAAGGAAAAGGAGAGCTGCGATGCGAAATATTATATTTGATGTGGGTAAAGTGCTGGTGTCCTACGATCCGGACGGCTATATGGATCGCATGGGGTTTGACCCGGAGACGAAAAGGCGTCTGAAGGCCGCTGTGTTTGAACATCAGCTCTGGATTGACGCGGACCAGGGGCTTGGGACGCCGGAGGAATTTCTGCATGCCTTCACGGAAAATGCCCCGGATCTCGCCGATGAGATCCGGCAGGTTCACGATTCTGTGGGCGGCACAATCGAGCTGTATGACTATGCCGTTGACTGGATTCTGGATCTGAAAAACCGGGGCTACCATGTATATATTCTGTCAAATTATTCGGAAAATATGTTCCGTCAGACCGAGCATAAGCTGAAATTTCTGCCGCTCATGGACGGGGCCGTATTTTCCTGGCGGATAAAGGAAATTAAGCCGGATGCCGCCATCTACAATTATCTGTGCGACGAGTACTGGCTGGAGCCGGAGGAGAGCGTTTTCATTGACGACCGGCCGGAAAATGTGGCGGGGGCCGAGGCAGTGGGAATCCGGGGCATCTGCTTCAGGAGTTTCGAGCAGGCAAGAAGAGAGCTGGACGAGCTGCTTAAAGAAGAGGAGCAGAGCGAATAAAAAGCGGAAAAGCTTTGGAGCGGGCAATTAAAAATACTGTATAAACAGTTTATAAAAGTTCTCTGAAAATTAGTTCCGATGCCTTGACGAAGGCCCGTAAGGGTTATACATTTATAGTACATACGAGGAATGCCATGGATGGACGCGCATGGCACAGGAGGACAATTTTGCATGGGTAAGGTAATTGGAATTGATTTAGGGACGACAAACAGCTGTGTTGCGGTGCTGGAAAATGACCAGCCCACGGTGATCACCAACGGGGAGGGCTCCCGAACGACACCGTCGGTTGTGGCTTTTTCGAAAAACGGGGAGCGCCTGGTGGGTGATACGGCCCGCAGACAGGCTGCCGTTAATGTGGACCGCACTTTTTTTTCTGTAAAGCGGGAGATGGGAAGCAATTTTCGGGCGAAAATCGACGGAAGGCAGTACACGCCTCAGGAGATTTCCTCCATGATTCTGCGGAAGCTAAAGAAGGATGCGGAAGGCTATCTGGGCGAGACGGTGACGGACGCGGTGATTACGGTTCCGGCATACTTTAACGATGCCCAGCGGCAGGCAACGAAGGATGCGGGAAGGATTGCGGGGCTGAATGTGCTGCGGATTATCAACGAGCCCACATCGGCGGCACTGGCCTACGGACTGGATCACGGGAGCGAGCAGAAGATTCTTGTGTATGATCTGGGGGGCGGCACATTTGACGTCTCTGTTATTGAGATCGGGGACAATCTGATCGAGGTTCTGGCTACGGCCGGTGACAATCACCTGGGGGGCGACGATTTTGACCAGAGAATTACAGAGTATCTGGTGACGGAGTATCTGCGCACGGAGCGGGTGGATCTGCGGAAGGATGCCACAGCCATGCAGCGCGTCCGGGAGGAGGCGGAGAAGGCGAAAAAAGTGCTCTCCACCTCCTCCACCACAAGTATCAATCTTCCGTTCATCACAACTGTGAAGGGGGAGCCAAGGCACATGGAAATGCCGCTCACCCGGGCAAAGTTCGATGAGCTTACGAGAGATCTGGTGGAACGGACGAGAGGACCGGTGCAGCAGGCGCTGGCCGATGCGGGTATACAGGCGTCGGAGCTTGGGATGGTGCTGCTTGTGGGCGGCTCCACGAGAGTTCCCGCTGTGTTTGAGGAGGTGCGCCGCATTACCGGAAAGGAGCCTTCCCGCAATCTGAATCCGGACGAGTGCGTGGCTCTCGGAGCCGCCGTGCAGGGGGGAAAGCTGGGCGGAGCGCTTGTTGCCGGCTCTCAGGCGGCGGAAATTATTCTGATGGATGTGACGCCTCTCTCCCTTTCTATTGAAACGGTGGGCGGCGTTTCCACGAAGATTATTGACAGAAACACGACAATTCCTGCCAGATACAGCCAGGTGTTCTCAACGGCTGCGAATTTCCAGACCTCTGTGGACATTAAGGTGCTGCAGGGAGAACGTCAGTTTGCAAAAGACAACAAGCTTCTGGGGCGTTTTCAGCTTCGCGGAATCAAGGCGGCTCCGGCGGGTGTTCCGCAGATTGAGGTGACATTTGATATTGACGCGAACGGCATTGTGCAGGTGTCGGCAAAGGATCTCGGCACCGGCCGCCATCAGGAGATCACCATCACGGCCAGCTCCAATCTTGCGGAGGATGAGATTGAGCGGGCAATCCGGGAGGCGGCGGAGTACGAGGCGACGGACGGTCAGAGGAGAGCTTACATCGACAGCCGCAGCGAGGCGGAGCGGCTGATCCGGCAGGTGGAGACCGCGTACAGCGCAAAGAAAAAGACGATGGAAGGAGCGGCAAAAAAGCAGGTGAAGTCCGCTCTCTCCTATCTGAAGAAGCTTGTGAGCCGCACAAAACCGGGAAATGTGTCACAGGAGCAGTCGGCGGAGCTTGTGCGGGCGACCGCGGAGCTAAAGGCAGCGGCGGAGTCGATACTGGAATAGCGTCTGAGTAAAAGTATTGTTGGTAATTTACCCTGAGAATGGTATAATAGACAGTGGGGAAGGAACGAAACGATTTATTTACATGAACAGGGGGAATCTATGAAGCTAAATTACAGACAGACTACTTTTATCGGACTTGCTTTTTTGTCTATCTGCGCGTTCTGGCAGATGTACGACAACATAATTCCGCTGATTTTGAAGGATACCTTCGGTCTCGGGGAGACGCTTACCGGTGTCATTATGGCGGCGGACAACATACTGGCGCTGTTTTTGCTGCCGTTTTTCGGATCGCTGTCGGATCGGATTGACACACGCATCGGAAAGCGGATGCCGTTTATTCTTGCGGGAACCGGCCTGTCGTTCTTCTTTCTGATGCTGCTGCCGGTGGCAGATAAAAGCAGCAATCTGATTCTGTTTATCGCCGCTCTTTTCTGCGTGCTGCTGTCCATGGGGCTTTACCGGTCTCCGGCCGTTGCTCTTATGCCGGATCTGACGCCGAAGCCGCTTCGCAGCAAGGCAAATGCGGTTATTAACCTGATGGGTGCGGTGGGAGGCGTCTACGCGCTGATTATGATCCGGTTTCTTGTGGGGAGCGGTCAGTCGCCGGACTATATGCCGCTGTTTCTCTCCATCGGTCTTCTCATGCTGCTTAGCGTGGCCGTTTTGTATTTCACGGTTTCGGAGAATAAGGAGAGAGAAAAGATGACGGCGGAGGAGGAAGAGGAGGAGGCCGGGCCGGCCTCCACCGCAGAGCTTCCGAGAGAGGTTAAGCGCAGCCTGATCTTTATTCTGCTGTCGGTGTCTCTATGGTACATTGCATATAATGCCGTTACCACCGCATTTTCCCGTTACGCCACTCATGTGTGGGGGATGGAGAGCGGCGGCTATGCCAACTGCCTGATGGTTGCCACGGTAGTCGCCATTATCAGCTACATCCCGATCGGCGCAATCTCCAGCAGAGTGGGGAGGAAAAAGACGATTCTGATCGGCGTCGTGATGCTGGCGTTTTGTTACCTGTGCGCTTCCTTTTACAACTCGTTTCATTTTACGATGAACATCTTTTTTGCGATTATCGGCTTTGCCTGGGCGGCAATCAGCGTCAATTCTCTGCCGATGGTTGTGGAGATCGCCGCGTACGGCGACGTCGGAAAATATACGGGGTATTACTACACCTTTTCCATGGCGGCGCAGGTTATTACGCCGATTCTGTCGGGTTTTCTGCTGGAGCATGTGTCCTACCGGACGCTGTTTCCTTATGCTCTGGTGTTCTCGGTACTGGCGTTTCTTACGATGATGATGGTGAAGCACGGAGATTCCAGACCGGAGATGAAAAAGAGCGTTCTTGAGAATTTTGACGTGGAGGACTGACAATGAATCAATCTCAAAAACTGTTTGCCGCAATATCCGCGGCGGCGGCAGCGGCTTATGTATATGTGATTTTTCCGCGGGTGTTTCACCGGCCGGACCGCAGTTTTCTGATGGGCCGGCACTATGCCCACCGGGGGCTGTTTGACAATGGGGGGGATGCGCCGGAGAATTCCCTTGCGGCCTTTCGTCTGGCGGTTGAGAACGGCTATGGCATCGAGCTGGACGTGCAGCTCTCCAAAGACAATATCCCCGTGGTATTTCATGACGCCAGCTTAAAGCGCATGTGCGGTGTGGACGGCCATGTGTGGGAATACACGCTAAAAGAGTTAAAGCAGCTGCGGCTTTTGGATTCGGACGCCGTGATTCCTACTTTTGCGGAAGCCCTTGAGGTCATAGGGGGCAGGGTTCCGATTATCGTGGAATACAAGCTGGACGTGGTGCAGACGAAGGTGTGCGAGCTTTCGAACGAGCTGCTGAATCGCTACAACGGCAGATACTGCATCGAGTGCTTCCATCCCCGCGCACTGATCTGGTACCGGAAAAACAGGCCGGACATTGTGAGGGGGCAGCTGGGTCAAAGCTACTGGAAAGAGAAAAAATATCGTGGGAAGCCGGCTTTTCTTCTGATGAGTCTTCTTGCGGGCAACATCGCCGCAAGACCGGATTTTATAGCCTTTCGGCATCAGGACGCCGGAAATCTTTCCAGAAGGCTCTGCCGGATGTCTGGAGCGCTCTCCATTGCCTGGACAATCAAAAGCCGTGAGGAATACGAGAATGTAAAGGATTCGTTTGATCTGTTTATATTTGACAGCTGCAGGCTCTGATCTGCAGCGAATGCAGACGCAAAAACCACCCTGATGCTTCACAGAGTACGGGTGGTTTTTCTGACATATAATTTTGTTAACCTCCACAGAAAGCTTGAAAAATGCCGGTTGATTGCATATAATCTCTTTATAAACAGGAGGAGCGAATTATGAGCGCACAGAGCGATACCGAGAATGTACTGAGAGATCTCCACGTTTTGCTCTCCAGGGGAAAACCGTATGCGGGGGAACCGGGCAAGGTTGTTGTAGACAGGCAGCAGGTGCTGGATCTGCTGAGTGAATTGAATACATGTATCGGACAGATTATGGATGAATACGAGCTGACGGAAAGGAGCAGGAGACAGGCCGAGCGGGAATTTCGCAGGCAGAGCGATCAGATGATATGGGATGCCGGCCGCAAGGCGGAGGATGTTTACGCCGCGTCCGTTTTGTACATGGACGATGCGCTGAACGGAATTACGGACATTATGCGAAAGGCGAATGCGGAGGTCGGAAAAATTTACGCCGATCTGGACGCCAGAATGAAGAAGGAAGAGCGCAGAATTAAGGATAATCAGTCGGAGCTGAAAAGTCAGCTTCAGGATATGGTCGACACAGAGAAATATTTAAAGATCATCGACGACAGCAACAAGGAGCGTGAGCGTCTGAAAAACGCGGCGAAGCAGCAGGAGAAGGAGAGAGAGAAGGAAAAAGAAAAGTCCGTCTACTCGAACCGCCAGACACAGATTAAGGTGAATCAGGCCTATCTGGACCGTATGGGAATGAACATTGTGGAGGAGGCGCAAAAGCCGGTTGCCTTTGAGCGGGGGCTTAAGCTTCAGGAGGAGGAAGAGCCGAAAAAGCTTAAGCCGGAAGTGCGTCTGAATCTGGATGCCGACTATTTCAAGTGGAAGCAGGCACAGCAGAATATGAGCTCCGGAAAGGAAAATACGGAAGGTTATCAGAAAAAGTGGAAGAATATGAAGAGAAGATAGTGCAGGAGGCGGCAATATGACAGTTCTGGTGTGTGATGATGATAAAGAAATCGTGGAAGCAATCGAAATCTATCTGATTCAGGAGGGATTTGAGGTTGAGAAGGCATACAATGGGGAACAGGCCCTGCAGAAGCTGCGGGACTTAAAGATAGACCTTATGATTATTGATGTGATGATGCCGAAGCTGGACGGCATCCGCGCAACATTTCAGGCGCGAAAGACCAGCAGTATTCCGATTATTATACTCTCGGCAAAGACGGAGGACACGGACAAGATACTGGGCCTTAACGTGGGGGCGGATGATTATGTGACAAAGCCCTTCAACCCGCTGGAGCTTGTCGCGCGGGTGAAATCCCAGCTTCGCCGTTACACGACGCTCTCGAGCGTTCCGACGGGAGAGACGGTCTATGAGGCCGGAGGGCTTGTCATTAATGACGAGCTGAAGAAGGTGACGGTGGACGGAGAGGAAGTGAAGCTGACACCCATTGAGTACAATATTCTGATGCTTCTGATGAAAAATAAAGGGAAGGTCTACTCCATCAGCCAGATTTATGAGGAGATATGGAACGAGGAGGCCATCGGTGTGGATAATACGGTGGCAGTTCACATCCGGCACATTCGGGAGAAGATCGAGATCAACCCGAAGGAGCCGCGGTATCTGAAGGTAGTCTGGGGCGTCGGCTACAAGATCGAGGCCGACAGCTGACAGGCAAAGAGGACGGAGTATGAGGCATGAACCAATTTTCGAATGAAATCAAGGGGGCGGCGATCGTTCTCCACCAGATGTTCGTCATTATGATGGTTTGCGGGCTGTACGGAACCGGATATATGGCGAATCCGCAGCTGATGCAGGATACGAGAGGGCTGAGGCTTCTGACAGTTCTCGGCTTTGTGGGCTGTTTTGCGACACTGGCGTATCTTACGAGCATATCCGGGCGCAAATCGGCGGAGGATACGACGATCTATCTGGGTTTTGTGGATAAAATTTATTCCGATGTGCAGCTTGTGATTTTCTTCACATTTGTCTATCTGGTAATCTATATGGGGCGGGGCTTAAAGACGCTGGATTTTGCTTTCTCGGGACTTCTTGTGGCGGCTGGGACGGTTGCTTATCTGCTGGATGTTGTTTTTCTGATTCTGTACTTAAGCATTGTGCGCCGCTCCAAGGACAATACGCTTCTGACCCACAGTCTGGTGTACAGCATAGTTCATTCTTTCCGGGAGGCCATGGACAGCAAGCGCAGTCTGCGGCCACGGACAAGAAAGGGCCGGGAGCTGTACGCCATCCAGCGGGCGGTGGAGGCCATCGCCGAGGGCGCGCTGGACACATGCCTTGAGGAGGAGGACTTCCACGGGCAGGGGAGAGAGCTGGCCCGGGCCGTCAACCATATCCGTGAGGGCCTGAGCGAGGCGGTCTCCGACAGAATCCGAAATGAGCGGATGAAGGCGGATCTGATTACGAATGTATCCCATGATATTAAGACGCCCCTGACATCTATCGTCAACTACGTGGATTTGCTGAAACGGGAAAATCTGGAGAACGAGAACGCGCAGAACTATATCCGTATACTGGACGAGAAGTCCCAGCGTCTGAAGCAGCTGACGGAAGATCTGGTGGAGGCGTCCAGAATCAGCTCAGGCAATGTAAAGCTGGATATACAGAAGATAGATTTTGTAGAGCTGATTTACCAGACCGGAGGGGAATTCAACGAGCGGTTTGAGGCGAGAGATCTGACGATCGTGACAAAGCTGCCCAACGGCCCGGTGATTGTGGAGGCGGACGGCCGCCAGCTATATCGGGCCGTCGAGAATCTTTACACGAACGCGGCGAAGTACGCCCTCGAGCGGACGAGAGTGCATGTGGAGCTGGAGGTGGAGGACGGCAGAGCGGTATTTTCCATAAAAAATATCTCAAAAACGCCGCTTCCGACCAACCTGGACGGGGAGAACGACCTGACGGAGCGCTTTGTGCGGGGGGAGGCATCCCGCACCACGGAGGGGAGCGGACTGGGCCTCTCCATTGCCAAGAGTCTGACGAATCTGATGAACGGCAGTTTTATGTTAAAGCCTGACGGAGATCTGTTTGTGGCGACAATATCATTTGAAGTATTGTCGAATAACTGATATAATTTACTTTAATGCGGAATGGCTAATAATGATATAGAAGCGGAGGAAAGTAAACATTATGAAACTTTATGAAAACGGCGCCTATCTTGTAAGGGGGAGTGAGCTGATAGCAAATTCCCCGGAGGCGGTTGCCCAGGTGAGCAGCCGGACAGGGAAAGAGGTGACGAAGGAGTCTGCCAGCCAGGAGACGATTGCCTGCGGCATATTGAAAGAGCACAACACTTCCGGCAATATGGACAAGCTGCAGATTAAGTTTGACAAGCTGACGTCACACGACATTACATTTGTCGGCATTATTCAGACGGCACGGGCGTCCGGGCTTGAGAAGTTCCCGATTCCCTACGTACTGACCAACTGTCACAACAGTCTGTGCGCGGTGGGCGGCACGATCAATGAGGACGATCATATGTTCGGTCTGACGTGTGCAAAAAAGTACGGCGGCGTCTATGTTCCGCCTCATCAGGCGGTTATCCACCAGTATGCGAGAGAGATGCTGGCAGGGGGAGGGAAGATGATTCTCGGCTCCGACTCCCACACCCGCTACGGGGCCCTTGGAACGATGGCAGTGGGCGAGGGCGGACCGGAGCTTGTGAAGCAGCTTTTGAATAAGACCTACGACATTGATATGCCGGGTGTGGTTGGCGTATTCCTGCGTGGAGAGCCGATGAAGGGTGTCGGGCCCCAGGATGTGGCCCTTGCCATTATCGGGGAAGTGTTTGCGAACGGATTTGTGAAAAATCAGGTGATGGAATTTGTAGGGCCTGGAGTGTCGAACCTGAGTGTGTACTTCCGTATCGGCGTGGATGTTATGACCACCGAGACGACCTGTCTGTCCTCCATCTGGAGAACCGACGGGAAGGTAAAGGAATTTTATGAAATTCACGGCAGAGAGGAGGACTTTAAGGAGTTAAACCCAGGGGAAGCCGCCTACTACGACCGGATGATTGAGCTTGATCTTTCCACGATTAAACCGATGATCGCCATGCCGTTCCACCCGAGCAATACCTACACCATCGAGGAGCTGAACGCGAACCTTCTGGATATTCTTGACGACTGTGAAAAGCGGGCGGCAGTGAGCTTTGACGGTAAGGTGAAGCCGGATTTAAAGAGCAAGGTGCGAAACGGCAGGCTCTATGTGGATCAGGGCATTATCGCCGGCTGCGCGGGCGGCGGATTTGAGAATATATGTGATGCGGCGGACACGTTAAAGGGCGCTTCCATCGGTGCTGACGAGTTTACGCTGAGCGTCTATCCGGCGTCGACGCCGATTTATATGGAGCTTGTGAAGAACGGCGCAGTGGCAAATCTGATGGCTGCCGGAGCGATTGTCAAGACTGCGTTCTGCGGGCCGTGCTTCGGAGCGGGGGATACGCCGGCGAACAACGCGTTTTCTATCCGCCACTCTACGCGCAATTTCCCGAACCGGGAAGGATCGAAGGTGCAGAACGGGCAGATTTCTTCTGTGGCTCTCATGGATGCCCGCTCCATCGCTGCCACAGCGGCAAACAAGGGCTATCTGACGGCGGCGACGGATATGGATGTGGATTACACGAAGCCGAAATATTTCTTTGACAGGACGATCTACGACAACCGTGTTTTCGACAGCAGGGGCGAGGCCGACCTGGATGTGGAGATTCAGTTCGGACCGAATATCAGGGACTGGCCAGCCGTGAGCGCGCTGCCGGAGAATCTGGTGCTCAAAGTTGTGTCCGAGATCCACGATCCGGTGACAACGACGGACGAGCTGATTCCTTCGGGGGAGACTTCCTCCTACCGTTCGAATCCGCTGGGACTTGCGGAGTTTGCGCTCTCCAGAAAGGACCCGGAGTATGTGGGCCGTGCGAAGGAGATTCAGAAGGCGCAGAAGGCGGTTGAGGCGGACAGCTGTCCGAAGGATGCGGTGCCGGAGTTACATACAGTGATGAATGCGATCCAGGAGAAATTTGCGGATGTGGGCCGTGGCAATATCGGATTCGGAAGCACGATCTTTGCGGTGAAGCCGGGGGACGGCTCCGCCAGAGAGCAGGCGGCTTCCTGCCAGAAGGTGCTGGGAGGCTGGGCGAACATCGCAAACGAATACGCGACAAAACGCTACCGCTCCAACCTCATTAACTGGGGTATGCTTCCGTTTGTGATCGACGGGGAGGCGCTGCCGTTCGCAAATCTGGACTATCTGTTTCTGCCGCATATCCGGGAGGCGGTTGCGGCAGGCAGAACCGAATTTGAAGCTTATGTTGTAAAGGAAGGTAAGCTTGTGCCGTTCACGCTTGGGATGGCGGAGCTTACAGCGGATGAGAGGGACATTATTCTGAAAGGATGTCTCATAAATTACTATCGCGGATAGGGGGAAAGCTTATGCAGGAACAGATCGCGGAAAAGGAACAGAAATCTCCGGCGGAAAAGAGGGAAAAAGTGCCGGAGAAAGTACAGGGGGCCGTTGAGAAAAAGAGTAATCAGGAAAACATTTACCTGGCAAAGATCGGTCTGATGATTTTTATCACGTTTGCCTGCTGTATTCTGTTTTTCTTCGTTCTGCTGCGCTTTGAAGGCTTCTCGAGCGTATGGAATGATATTATGCGGGCCGCACAGCCGATTATTATCGGTCTGGTGCTGGCATATCTGCTGAATCCGGTCATGAAGCTGGCGGAACGGATTATATATGATCTGCTAAAGACGCGAACGAAGACCGACGAGAGCGCCAGGAAGCTGGCGAGAGCCCTCGGTATCGGCTTTGCGCTTCTGTTTCTGATCGCCATTATCGCGCTGTTAATTGCGGCCATCGTTCCCTCCGTCACAGCCAGCATTATGAGTCTGATCGACACGGTGCCGGGCAGTGTGCGCAATTTCATCGACTGGATGGAGGGCGGTGTGCTGGGCAATTTTGAGGCAACGGAGATGTTCGGTGATTTTCTGACGAAGGTCATCGACTCCATCTCGAAGTGGGCGCAGGAGACGCTGCTTCCGCAGGCGCAGACTTATATTGCGCAGGTGACGACCGGTGTGATCTCGGTTGTGAAGGTGCTTGTGAATTTTATTATCGGAATCATTGTGGCTTCCTATGTTATGATGATTAAGGAAAAGCTGATCGGGCAGAGCAAAAAGGTTGTCTTTGCGGTATTTAAGCCGAAGCAGGGTAATCTGATTGTAGAGATTGTGCATAAGGCGGACGAGATTTTCGGAGGCTTTATTATCGGAAAGATTATTGATTCCGCCATTATCGGTGCGATCTGCTATGTGGGCTGCCTGATTATGGGAATCCCATACGCGATGCTTGTAGCGGTTGTGGTTGGTGTGACGAACATCATTCCGGTGTTTGGTCCGTTTATCGGCGCAGTTCCGTCGCTGCTTCTTGTTGTGATTGAAAGCCCGTGGCATGCGCTCTACCTGCTTATCTTCATTATTATACTGCAGCAGGTGGACGGAAATATTATCGGGCCGAAGATTCTCGGTAATTCCACAGGGCTGTCCTCTTTCTGGGTTATGTTTGCAATCCTGATCGGAGGCGGACTGTTCGGTTTCCTTGGGATGCTTCTGGGCGTGCCGATTTTTGCGCTGATCTACTATCTTGTGCGCAGGCTCGTCAACGGCAGCATTATAAAACGGAAACTTCCGATCGATACGGATCAGTATGTTCATATGGCTGCGGTGGATGTAAATACGGCCGGTTTCATCTATAAGGAGGCTCCAAAGTCGAAAAAGAAGAAACAGAAGTGATCGTTTTTGACATCTGGTTGCGGCTATGGTACACTGAACACTGAGAATGAACCTACTGTTTATGAGGTGATTACCATTGGATAAATATGAGTATAATCTAAAGCTGGATCAGATGAAGAGCCTTTATGCTGAAGAGAAATATGAGGAAGCAGCAGAAATCGCGGATTCGATCAACTGGAACAAGGTGAAGAACCCGTCGGCGCTTTTGCGGGCGGGTGAAATATATGAAAAGACAGGACGCTACCAGGACAGCAGAGATATACTGCTGATGGCATACGACCGCTCGCCCATCGGACGGGGCATAATCTTTCGTCTGGCTATGGTGGCGGTTCGAATGAAGGACTTTCAGGCGGCGCAGGATTACTACGATGAATTTGTGGAGATTGCGCCTCATGATAATTCGAAATATATACTCCGCTACGATATTAAGAAGGCACAGGGAGAGCCGTACACGGAACTGATTCCCATACTGGAGGAGCTGCGGGAGCAGGAGTACACGGAGGAGTGGGCATATGAGCTGGCCTACCTCTACCACAAGGCGGGGATGAGCGATAAATGTATCGAGATCTGCGACGAGCTGATTCTGTGGTTCGGGGACGGTCCCTATGTGGAGCGGGCACTTGAGCTTAAGATGCTGTATCAGCCGCTGTCGAAGCCGCAGGAGGAAAAGTACCGCTCCTTTCGTAAGACAAAGGACAGCTATACCCACATTGAAGTTGAGGATCTGCAGCGCGCCGGAGAGTTTTCGAATCAGCCGGTGGCAATACCGCAGGTGGAGCTGGGCCCGGAACGCTTTAATACGGTAAATCTCCAAAAGGAGATTGCCCGGGGTATGCAGCAGATTATTGACGCCACCGAGAAATCCACCATCGCGGACACGATGGACAACATCAACCGGATTGCGGAGGAGATTCCCTATCTGATGCTTCCGAAGGAGGAAGAGGAGTCGGGAGAGGAGACGTACATTGAGACCGACGAGGAGATCGACGATTCGCTGCGCATGAATTTTCAGGAGCTTCTGGCGGAGGATTCCGACGGGCAGATCAGTCTGATGATGAATGAGCGGGCACAGCTCGAGCGGCAGATTACTGGACAGATTACGATTGAGGAGGTTCTTGAGGAGTGGGAGCGAACGAGATGGGCTGCGGAGGCGGCGCTGCAGGAGGCGGAGCAGAGGAAGCTTGAGTCGGCAAAGGCCAGAGCGCTGCAGCAGGCCGGAGATATCATGGACCGCCTGACGGATGTGATTCCGAAGCTGGACGCAGGTGTCACGCCCCGCCAGCTTCTGGAGCAGAAGTATCTGAAAGGGAGACCGGAGACGGTGGTGCGCGATCCGATCCCGATCAGCAGCCGGCTTGCAAAGCGCAGAGCGGCGGAAAAGCAGCGGGAAGAGGGATGGCAGACACCGGAGGAGTTCGTTGCGGGTGCGCGGCAGGAGACATACCCGCAGCCGGACGGGATGCAGCAGCCGACAGAGGGGCAGGAGCTGTTTTCGGAAGAGAGCAGAATGCAGCCGGCTTATATGCCGGAGGAGGCCGGAGCGGAAGAATTTACCGGACAGGAGCTTTCTTCGGAGGAATATATGCAGCAGCCCCCAGCGGAAAGCGATATGACGGAGCAGCCGGCATATATGGGAGAAGAGTCGGTGCTGCAGGGATTTATGCCCCGAACCTTCGCGCCGGGGGAGCCGGACGGCTATGTACCGGAGGAAATCGGAGCGGAAGATTATATACCGGAGGGCTTCGGGCCAAAGGAGCCGGCGGCAGACGATTATGCAGCGGAAAATTATGTACCGGAGGGTTATGCGGCAGAGGAACCGTCAGTGAATGGCTATATGCCGGAGGGTTATGCGGCAGAGGAACCGTCAGTGAATGGCTATATGCCGGAAGGTTATGCGGCAG
>CATJJD010000219.1 GCA_949740385.1 uncultured Lachnospiraceae bacterium | reverse complement strand
GAAGGATTTATCAATCCCCTTCATCGTCAATATTACATCGCCCATATGCTAACCTTGCCTTTCTCTAAATTATAAACACCGTCAGTTCTTCCTGCGTCTCGCCATAACGTCCGAGCAGACTGCCACGATAACGATAAGGCCTGTTATAATGAGCTGATAATCCTTGGTAAAGCCGAGGGCCAGGATTCCCTCCTGGAGCAGCGCGATGATAAACACGCCGATGACGGTTCCGCTTACCGATGCAAGGCCGCCGGCCATGGAGGTTCCGCCCATCACGCATCCGGCAATGGCCTCGTTGTTGTACTGATCTCCGTATCCCGGCTGAACGGTCGTGTATGCCGACACATAGAAGATTGCCGCAATACCGACCAGCGTGCCGCAGATTATGTACGCCGCCATCTCCCACTTCTTTACGTCCACGCCGGAGAGGCGAACCGCTTCCTTGTTGCTGCCCAGGCACAGAATATAGCGCCCGATCCGCGTGTTGTTCATAATAATGGCGCAGATCACTGCCGCCACAAGAAACAGAATCAGTCCCACCGGAATATTGCCGATCTTCACAAAGCTTCTGTACCAGCCGCCCTCCGCCGATGACTGCGGCCAGCTGACGGACTGGGTTTTCGTAAATACCGACGCGATACCCTTTGCAATGTTCATGCTGGCCATCGAGACGATAAAGGAAGGAACCGACCAGTACGCCACCAGATACCCGTTGAACAGACCGAACAGCGTCCCCACCAGAATGCTGACAATGAGCGCAAGTCCCATCGGCAGACGGTAGTTCATAAAGCAGTAGCCCGCCACAAGAGCGCTGCAGAACATAACCGGTCCGATGGAGAAATCAATCCCTCCCGTCGCAATGACGAAGGTTACGCCCAGCGACAGAAAGCCCAGGAAGTACACATAGTTCAGCGCGCTGATAATTCGGCTGATCCCGACAAAATTTCCGTGGGTCGCCACGCAAAACAGAGCGTACATCAGAATCAGGACAAAACATAAAATGATACGGTTAAGCCCCACCTTTTTGACAAAAGGAATTTGTTTGATTTTTTCCATTCTTTTCCTCCCTGTGTATCCTTGACACGTTTCGCTTTCAGGCGCAGATTATTTCGCCTGTGACCCCTGCGTTTTTCCGTCAATTCAACCAATTTTTTCTTGTTAAACCGTTCTCTTTAAGGCAATCATACAGCTTATCAATTCCTTTGTCAAGCAGTTTTGCGATTATTTTAAAAAAATAAGCGAAACGGTTCGTTTGCCGCATCACATCGACCATGCGAGACATGGGAAATACAGCCGCAGAAGCGGCCTGTGCAGCGCAAAACGTACCCTGCAAAAACCCGGCCGCAGTATTCGAAAAACGGTAAAATAAAACAGGAGCGCTGTCTGCGCTCCTGCCGCTGCCCTTTTTTTCTGTTTTACGTTTCCTCCATATCCCGGATTGAGCTGCCCTCCCTGATCAGCGCACCGAAGTGCACCTTCACCGGCGTAATCTGCTCCTTTTTCTCCTCGATGGAGCTCATCAGTATCTCCACCGCCTTGCTGCAGATCTCCCCCATGGGCTGCACCGCCATCCAGATCTTCGGCCGGACCACCTTTGAGACGATCAGATCGTCAAAGCCGATAATGGAAATATCCTCCGGCCAGGAAAGCCCAAGCTCGTTCACCGCCATAATGCCTCCCAGCGTCGTCTCGTAATTGCCGAGAAAAACGCCGGTGGGCGGATCGTCCAGGGCGAGAAGCTGTTTCATGCTCACGTACCCCAACTCAAAGGAGTGCCGGCCCAGCCTCTGGTATTTCTCCGGCGCGGGAAGCCCCGCCTGGTACATGGCGCTGCGGTAGCCCTCAAGGCGCGCCATGCCTGTGTACTCCACATCGGAGGTGATCACCGCGATCTTTCTGTGATGGTTCTCAATCAGCCTGCTCACCGCCCGAAAGGCCGCCATGCGGTTGTCGATGCCCACAAAGTCGTACTCGTCGTCCGTGAAGGAGCGGTCGATCAGCACCACCGGCACAGACGCCTCCCTGGCCGGCCGCACGAACGCGCCGCTCAAATTCACCGGAAGCATCAGAATACCGTCCACCTTCTTGTTCAGCAGAAATTTCAGGTTCTGCTTCTCCACCTCCTCGTTGTTGTAGGAATCGCAGATTAAAACGCCGTAGCCTCTCTTTCGCATCTCATAGCTGATATAGTGGAGGATACTGCCCGAGAAAAAGCTCTCGATGTCGTAGACCATAACGCCGATCAGCTTCGACTGGTTCGTCACAAGCCCCCTGGCAATCTCGTTCACCTCATAGTGCAGCTCCTCGATGGCCTCCTCGATCAGCTTTTTGTTTTTCGGAAGCACATTGCCTCCGTTCAGATATTTGGATATTGTGGCCAGGGACAGCCCCGTTCTGTTTTTGATGTCTCTTATCGTAGCCGGCATATACTTCACCTCTGCGCCGGAATCCGCCGCAGCTTCCTTTCTCTGTCAGTCAGCATAATGATGTATCTGGTTAAAGCGCAAACCGTTACTATACTTTATTAAAGCACAAAAGAAATTCATAAGTCAATAGCCGCTTGCAATTCTGAAGGAAAATAATTATAATAAGGGGAGTATTAAAAGCGAACTGTTTCGCGCTCCAATGCTCCGTCATCAGGAAAATTTACGAAAATCAGAAGCGGAACAGTAACCATTGATCACATTTATTTCGACGAATAAGGAGAATTTCCATGACGAAAACACGACTGCGCTTCCCCCTTCTCTGCCTGCTGCTCTGCTGCCTGACCGGCTGCAAAGGCCAGAAAAATCAGCCGCCGGCGCCCTTTTCCGCCCTCACCTGGAACGCCTCTTATGAGGATGTGAAGGAGGCCCACGGAAACGAAATCGAAAGCTACCCCAGCGTCTACGAAGGCACCACCTACGTGTACGAAGCCGTGTATCAGGAGCGAAACGGTACGCTAAAATACATGTTTGACAGCGAAGAAAAACTGATGTGCATCGCCTGGGCATACGAAACGGACGACCCGGAGGACCTGGAAAGTGTCTACCGCAGCCTGAAAAAGGAGGTGGAGGACGTTCACGGCGAGAGCTGCAGCCCTTCCGCCGCGTCCGGCTACGGTGACGTCTGGTATCTGCAGGAGGGCGACATTATATTGACCGCCGTATCCGTCCAGGACGGCTCGGCGCTTCAGTACGCGTACTTAAACGCCGCCGTATCCAACCAGGAGAAGCGCCGGACCGCTGTGCGGCCCGCAGGAAATCATTTTCCCTAAACCGGATCTTCACGCATGTGTATGCTCCGGGCCCGGACCGCACCGCGGTCTCGTGTCCGGGCCTGCCGCAGCTTTCTTCATCGTACCGGCATATCCGTGAATTTATGAATTGCATCTGTCATATTTCCGCTGTTCTGCAGCAATTCCTGCAATTTTTTCACAGATAACCGGGTCATCCTCCGCAATCCGTCTTTTTTAAGCCCGTTCCACCAAAAAATATATCCTAGCGGTGTCTCCAGGTACTCCGTGACGCCAGAATCAGAAGCGGGAAAATCTCAAGACGCCCCGCCAGCATGTCGAGAATGAGCACCCCTTTTGAGAAATAGGAAAAACACGAAAAATTACATGTGGGTCCCACCGCCTCAAAACCCGGCCCGATATTGTTGAAGCACGCCACAACCGCCGACAGGTTCGTGGTCATGGAAAGCCCGTCCACCGAAACCAGCAGAAAGCTCACCAGAAGTATCGCCGCATAGGCCGCCAGGTACGTGTTCGTGTTGTCCAGCACGGTCTCGCCGATGACGTTGCCGTTGATGCGCACGGCCTCCACCCGCCTTGGATTTAAGAGCCGGCGCATGTTGCGGCAGAGATTCTTAATAAGAAGCAGCGCCCGGCCGCACTTTAACCCGCCCCCGGTGCTGCCGGCGCAGGCGCCAAGCAGCATGAGGGCAAACAGTATCCCCTTCGAGAAAGCGGGCCAGAGGTCAAAATCCGTCGTGGCAAAGCCTGTGGTCGTCACGATGGACGCCACCTGAAAGGCGGCGTGGCGCACCGTCTCCCCGACGGTCCCGTAAAAGCCCCGCAGGTTCAGAGAAATCAAAAGGATGCTGCCAAACACCATCCCCAGATACATCCGAAGCTCCTCGTCGGCGAACACTGCCCTGATCTGCCGGAGCAAAAGCATATAAAAGCAGCTGAAATTCACGCCGAAGAGCAGCATAAACACCGTACACACGTTCTGCAGATACGGGCTGTAGCCCGCAATGCTGTCGTTTTTGATGCCGAACCCGCCGGTTCCCGCGGTTCCGAAGGCAGTACAGACCGCCTCGAAAATGCTCATTCCGCCGGCCAGCAGAAACCCGATGTCGAGCACCGTGAGAAACACGTAAATCACATAGAGTATGCGGGCCGTTGTCTTCATCTTCGGCACAAGCTTGCTCACATTTGGCCCCGGGCTCTCCGCCCGCAGAAGGTGCATCGTAAAGCCGCTGGCGTGCTCGCCGCTGGGAGCCAGCGCCAGAAGAAACACCAGAACACCCATTCCGCCCAGCCAGTGGCTGAAGCTTCTCCAGTAGAGCATCCCTCCGGAAAGCGCCTCCACGTCACTGAGAACAGATGCCCCGGTTGTTGTAAAGCCCGACACGATCTCAAAGAGGGCGTCCACAAAATGGGGAATTTCCCGGGACACCCAAAAGGGCAGGCAGCCCATAATCGACATAACGACCCAGCTTAAGCACACGCAGACCATGCCCTCTCTGGCATAAAAACGCCGCATGGAATTTCTGCACAGCAGCCGAAGCAGAAGGGCAAAGCCGCCGGAGGCAGCAATAGCTGCAAAAAATCCCGTCACAGCGTCGCCGTCTCCGTCAAACAGACTGATAAAAAGGGCCGGCAGCATAAATACCGCCTCCACAATGAGTATCTGGGAGATGAATTTTCCCATTATCTTATAGTTCATAACAACCTCACTCGAATATATCGTTAAGCTGCAGCAGACGCATACCGCCCTTTGCCACCACAATCACCGTGTCGCCTCTGCGGAAAACCGACTCGCCGCTTGGAATCGCCGTCTTGCTGCCGTGGCTGATACATGCGATCAGCACGTTTTTCTTTGTTCGGATATTTTTGAGCGGCTCCTCCGCATGCATCGTCTGTCCGTCCACGAGAAACTCCAGCGCCTCCGCCTGCCCCTCCGCGATGGTGTGGACCGTAAGCGCGGCCCCCTCGCTCTTTTGCATGGCCCGGACGTAGCGCACAATGTTGTTGCAGCAGAGCTCCTTCGGGCAGATCAGGCTTCCGATGCCCAGGTTGTCGTATATGCTGTTGTTGTCCGTGTGTCCCACCTTCGTGATGATCTGGCGCGCGCCGCACTTCTTTCCGTACAGCGAGATAATCATGTTCATCTCGTCCAGACTCGTCATTGTAACAAGGGCGTCGCACTTGTCCACGCCCTCACTGTTTAAGAGATCCTGGCTGCTGGCATCCCCGTGGATGACGTACACCCCGGGCAGCCGTTCGGCCAGCTCGATGCAGCGGCTCTCGTCCCGCTCGATCAGCTGGACCGTCAGGCCGTGCCTGGAAAGCTGCTCCGCCAGATAGTAGCCGATCCGGCCGCCGCCGCATATGATGGCGCGCTTCGCCTTCTTGCGGATTACGCCCATATGCTTGAGCAGAAGCGTCAGATTCTCCGCCGGCGCCGTGACGAACAGCCGGTCCCCCTCCCGGATCACAAAATTTCCGTCCGGGATCTCCGCCACGCCCTCCCGGCTCACCGCGCACACCAGCACCTTGCAGTGAATCACATTGTCCAGCTCATGGAGCGCCACGTTCTTTAAGATACTCTCCTCGTCCACCCGAAGCTCCACGATCTCCACCCGGCTCCTGGCAAAGGTGTCGCGCTGCAGAAAGCCCGGATACTTGATCAGACGCTCAATCTCCCGCGCC
Organism: uncultured Lachnospiraceae bacterium; assembly: GCA_949740385.1. Lineage (GTDB taxonomy): Bacteria > Bacillota > Clostridia > Lachnospirales > Lachnospiraceae > Roseburia. The sequence continues at coordinate 9,877 of CATJJD010000219.1, read as the reverse complement.
GCCTGCTTCTCCGGATTTACGATCAATGACAGCTTGTACACGTCCCGCATGGTAAAAATCTGTTTTCCGTACTCGGGGTTTCGGATGCGCGCGATGGTGTGCAGCCTCGGGTTCAGTCCCTGCGCCGTCATACAGCACAAAAGATTCACCTCATCCGCGCTTGTTGCCGCAATCAAAAGATCCGCCCTTCTGACATCCGCGCTCTCAAGCACGCGCATGGACGCGCAGTTTCCCTGCACGCCCATGACGTCATACCTCTCTACACTGGAATCCAGAACCTTCTGGTTCGAGTCGATCAGGGTCAGGTCATGCCCCTCCTCCGACAGCTTCTGCGTCAGAGACAGGCCAACCTTGCCGTCCCCTGCAATAATTATGTTCACGATACTCCTCCCTGCGCCCGGCCTGCGGGCTATGAAACATTCTCATTAGTATACCCTGCGGTATCCTTCTTCATTATAGCAGTATCGCACTAAAAGACAAGCCCTCATTTTCAGATCATTTCTTACCGGTGCTCCGGGAAGGAGACGATGGCCTTGAACAGATCCCCGTCCACCTGTATGGCCATATTTCCGTTCATGAGCGCTGTGAGGCTCTGGGCAATGTTTAAGCCAAGCCCGCTGCCCTCGGTGTTTCTCGAGCTGTCTCCCCGCACAAAGCGCTCCATCAGCTCGTCGCTGCTTACGTTCAGCCGGGATTTCGAGATATTTCGGAAGGTCATAATGACCATGCCGTGAAATACCTCGAGGTTGATATACACCCGTGTCCCGGGCATGGCGTACTTGCAGACGTTGCTCATCAGATTGTCCAGCACCCGCCACAGGTGCCTGCCGTCCGCCAGAATCTCAACCGGAGGCTCGGGACTGTCCACAATAAGCTCCAGGCTGTTTGCCGCCGCCCGCTCCGTAAACTCCCCCACCACCTGGCTTAGCATAACCGAGGCGTCGCAGGGCTCCATCTCCACCGAAACGTTGCCTGTTGAAGCTTTGGAGACATCCATCAGATCCTCGATCAGCTTTTTCAGCCGCAGCGACTGGCGCTCCAGCACTGCCAGGTACTCCTTCATGGTCTCCTCCGTGACCTCCTCCTTCTGAATCAGGTCCACGTAGTTGATAATGGACGTCAGCGGCGTCTTAATGTCGTGGGAGACGTTGGTGATCAGCTCTGTCCGAAACCGCTCGCTCTTTATGCGCTCCTCCACCGCCGCCGCGATGCCGCTGCTGACGCTGTTTAAGTTCTCGGCGTGCTTCTTAAAGTCCATAAACATGTGCTTTGTGTCGATGGGCTGGCTGTAATCCCCCGCCGCAATGCGCTTTCCGCCCTCCTTAAGCCGGTCGAGCTGCCACAGATAAAAGATCAGAAGCGGCGTCTCCACCGCCTTGAACAGGAAAAACCACACGATGACTCCGCTGTAATAGCTGTAATTGCACAGCACCAGAAATTCCGCGAAGGTCAGCACGGCAAAAGTGATTCCCGCCCGCACAAACATCCCAAGATTTTCCCGCACCATCCGAAAACAGAGGGAAATGGGACGCCATATATAATAGCAGACCGTGTAGCGCCAGAATGCCCGCGCCTTGACGCGCACCGCAATGCTCATGCCGTAGAGCAGCACAAGGGTAAAGGCGGCCGCAGCCGGAAGAAGCGTCCCTGCCACAATCAGTCCGAGGCTCACCTCAATATACCGCAGGCTGTAGTCGATAAGCGCCACCACAAACACAACCGCAAGCGTTCCGGCCGCAATGACCGCAATCGTCAGTATCCCGAAGGGAATCCGGTCCGCAAAGCGCAGATGAATCTCATCATCCTCTCTCCGGTATCCCGCCGCGCTCAAAAGAAACACGACGCACAGAAGAAACAGAACCGCGCTCACGCTCACATACACGCCCCAGCGCCTGCTGTAGGAGTAGAGCATCCCCGCCAGCGTCTGTGCTTCCGGCAGAAAGTCCGCCACGCCGTTTTTTAACGTCAGTCCGGTCTTCGGCTCGTCGACCACAGACATGAGAACCCGATATACCGTCCACTCTGCGCCAGGGACGACATAGAAATTCATATTCCCGAAAACCCCCCCATATTCTGTCACGATGTATGTCTGCTCGTCGGGAATCTCTCCTTTTTCCACCGAAACCCGAAGGGACTCCTCCTCCTGCATCACCGGCTCCCCGAAGAAGGCATAGCTGTCCCCCAGTCTTATTGCGCAGCCCTGGCTGTTCCACTGCTGCACCGTCTCTGCGGTCAGCGCCTCCTTCGTGCCGGATTCGCGGTATAAGAAGGTTCCGTCCTCCCACGCAAGCTCGTAGTACGGTCCGTATGTGACTGCGGCATCCGCATCCCCGAGCTGTGCCACCCGAAAATCCGGTATCAGAAAATATCTGCCGTCGCTCGCAAAATAAAACAGTCCGTCCGTCTCGCTGAAAATCACGGATTCCACCCCGGTATTCAGCCACCAGGCGCCGCTTTCCCTGTCATTATAGATCAGGTAGCGGCCGCCCCGCATCGCCCAGGGAAAAGAGCTGAGATTGTAGCGGGGAACGCCGGCCCCCTCCTCGTACCGGTCTGTCAGGACTGCATTCTCCTCCGTAAGCCCGCCGTCGTTCGTGTAGATGACTTCGTAGTCGTCCTCCTCAGCTTCATCAAAATAGCTGCCCATCTGCCGCTGCACCGTGTATCGGATATTGCCGCCGTCAAGGGCATCCGCCCCCGTCACATGCTCCGGGTCCGACACGTCCATGCCGTCCCACAGGCAGGCCGCATAGCTGCTTAATATCGGCCCGTAAAAGGTCCGCTCGTAAGCCTGCCTGTCCCCCTGCAGCTCCGGCACAATGCCGACAATGAGCGCGAGAAACGTGCTTGCTATCGATGCCATGCCGGATGCCACCGCCAGGATCATGACAATACATTTCACCCACATCTGCTTTTTTAATCTGTTCATTCCATCCTCCTGCCAAATATTACTCCATCTTATAACCGCGTCCCCACACCACCTTCAGATAGCGCGGTTCCGCCGGATTGTACTCCAGCTTCTCCCGCAGATGACGGATATGTACCGCAACCGTATTGTCCGTGCCGTAAGGATTGTCGTTCCACACGCGCTCGTAGATCTGCCCCGGCGAAAACACCTCCCCCGGATGCTCCATCAGAAGCTTTAAAATATCGTACTCCGTGCGGGTTAAGCTCACAAGCTCGCCGTCCAGCGTGACCTCCTTCGCCCTGTCATCCAGCTCGATGCCGCCCACCACAAGCTTTTCCTTCGTCTGCCTGCCGCTTCCCAGCTGCATGTACCGGCGCAGCTGGGATTTCACCCTGGCCTGCAGCTCCACCGGGTTGAACGGCTTTGTGATATAGTCGTCCGCCCCTACCGTCAGTCCCAGAACCTTGTCTGTGTCCTCGCTCTTCGCCGTCAGAAGTATGACCGGAACGTTGGACTCCTCGCGGATCTTCACCATCGTCTGAATGCCGTCCATCTCCGGCATCATAATGTCCATCAGCACCAGATGCACGTCATTGCAGCGTATAATATCCAGCGCCTCCTTCCCGTTGTAAGCCGGGAAAACCCTGTAGCCGTCGCTGGTCAGATAAATACTCAGCGCAGAAACAATATCCTTTTCATCGTCACACACTAAAATGTTGTACATAACAGTCCCCTCGTTTCATGATTAATCATGCTCTTATTGTAGCGGATTTTGTATGAATATAAAAGCCAGTAACCCCTTAAGACTTCTTTAAGAATGGCAAAAAAAAGCCGCCACTTCCGATAGTGACGGCTGACCTTTTCGAAGGCCTGTGCTAATCATTGAACTCACTCTTTCGGAGCAGAAGAAAGCGGATTGCCGCTCCCTCACCGCCTGTTCCATCTTTCCACCCCGGCCGCAAGCCGCCCCATTCCGTCCTCCACAAGCGCCCGTCTTGTGGCCGCATTCAGCCGCATAAACCCTCTCCCGTTGGTGCCGTAGGAGCTGCCGCTCGCCAGGTAAAGGCCGGTCTCCTGCCGCAGAAAGCGGTAGAATGCGTCGGAGTCCTCCGTGATTTTTCGAATATCCAGCCACATGAGATAGGTTGCCTCCGAGGCCACCACATGAATCTGCGGAATGTGGGTTCCGATAAAGTCCGTCACATACCGCTTATTTTCCTCAATATACGCCCGCAGCTCGTCCAGCCATTCCTCTCCGCCGTTAAACGCGGCCACCGCAGCGCACACCGCGAAAGCATTTGGCTCCCCCACCTCGTCGGTGTTGATCTGCCGCCACAGGCGATGCCGCAGAAGCGGATCATACACCAGGACCGCCGCCGTCTGAATGCCCGCCAGATTGAACGTCTTTGTGGGCGCAAGGCAGGTGACGCTTATTTTTCTGCACAGCTCGTTCACCGACCCAAAGGGCACGTATTCCTTCCCCGGTGCCGTCAGATCGCAGTGGATCTCGTCGGAGAGAACCGTAACGCCGTATTGGCCGCACAGCTCAGCCACCGCCGCAAGCGTCTCCGCATCCCATATTTTTCCGATTGGGTTGTGGGGATTGCACACAATCATAAGCGTCGTCTGCGGGTCGGACAGCTGCCGCTCCAGGGCGTCAAAATCCATCCGGTACTCCACGCCGTCGTACAGGAGCTGATTTTCCACAATATTGCGTCCGTTGTTTCGGATGCAGTTAAAAAATATATTGTAGCCCGGCGTCTGCACAACGACGTTTTCCGCCGGTGCCGTGAGCCTTCGCACCGCGCAGGAGATCGCGGGCACGATACCCGTCACAAAAATCAGAGACTCCGGCTCCACCGCAAGTCCGTGCCGCCGTTCCCACCACCCGGCATAGCTCTTCGCCCACTCTTCGGATGTGTCCGTGTATCCGAACACCCCGTGAGCCGCCCGCTCCTGAATGGCCTTACAGATCTCCGGCGCCGTCTCAAAATCCATATCCGCCACCCACATCGGAAGCTCGCCCTCCGGCACGTCCCACTTTAAGGAGCCGCTGCCCCGCCTGTCCACCACCCGGTCAAAATCATATTTCACAATCACACACTCCCTTCTCTTTTTTTGTTTATTTTCCTTCTATAATGTAAGGGATCACCTGTCCCGTCACGTGCAAAAGGCACATGCCCGCGCATGTGCCTTATGTACTCTCTCTAATGACTCATCTGATTACAGCTGCACAGCCTGGCTGTTCGCCGTGCCTTCCGCCTCTGTCTTGTCTGCGTTCTTCTTCGACTCGTAATACTCCTCGAACTTCTTGTTTGCCGCATCCAGCGTCTTCTGGCTGATGTCCGGAAGATCACGCCCCCAGGACTTTGTCGCCAGCCTGAAGCCCTTCTCCATCGCAGCCTGCATTTCCTTCATCTTATCCACATCGTCGCCTGCAAGTGCGCTGGCGAAATCGAACAGACGCTCGGAAGTCTGCTTCACGCCGTAGTAGCCGTCCTCGGAGATGTCCTTCTGCGCCTGCATCTTCGTCTGGGCGTCAACCGTGAAGTTGCCCTTTGCAAGGAACTTCCACATATCATTGGCGTTCGCGTAGGTCGTTGCCTGCTGCCCCATCATCTTCTTCACGAGATCCGTAAGCTGCGCCTGTCTGGACTCCTGATCCGCCTTAAGCTGCTCTACGAGCGCCGCGCGGTCCTCCTTGCTCATCTTGTTTACCGAATAAGGATTCTTCGCGGAGCTCTCCGGCTTATCCGTCTTATCGTAAACTACGCCGTCCTTGCCTGCCTGATCCGCAGCCGCGTCTGTCCTGCTGTCGGTCTTTGCGGCCGTATCCGCTCTGGAAGCGCTGTAGGAAGCATAAGTCTCGACAGACGGCACACTGTTCATTGTCCCTATTGCCTTTACGCTCATCTTCTCATTCCTCCTTCTACTCCCCCGCGCCCGATTCCTCACTGTTATCTGTTCGTTCCGATCTTTTGTCCGGAGCGCGGAAATCAAAAATCTGTTTTCAGAAATAACATATTGCTGTACATCTCTACTATATACCTTATCGGCATATATTTCAAATACTTTATAGCAAAATCTGAAAAAATTTACATAATTTTCCGAAGGATCAGAGCGCGCGGATGCGGTCGAGAGCCCGCACGGTATTCTCCTGATCTCCGAAGGCCGTCAGCCGGAAATAGCCCTCGCCGCTCGGGCCGAATCCCACGCCCGGCGTGCCGACCACCCGGGCCTCTTTGAGCAGATAGTCGAAAAAGCTCCAGGAATCCATCCCCTCCGGCGTCTTAAGCCAGATGTAAGGGGCGTTAACGCCGCCGAACACCCGGTAGCCCGCCTCCGTAAGCCCCTCCTTGATGATGCCTGCATTGTTCATATAATAAGCGACCTGCTCCTTAATCTGCGCCCGGCCTTCCTTCGAGTACACCGCCTCCCCGGCCCGCTGCACAATGTAGGGAGCGCCGTTGAACTTCGTGCCGTGGCGTCTCGCCCATAAGGAGTTAAGCGCCGTCTTTCCGCAGCGAATGTCCTTCGGAACCACGGTAAAGCCCAGGCGAACGCCGGTAAAGCCCGCATTTTTGGAAAAGCTCCGAAGCTCGATGGCACAGCCTTTTGCACCCTCGCACTCGTAGACGGAGCGGGCCACGTCGCTCTCGCTGATGTAGGCCTCATAGGCGCCGTCATAGATGATAACCGCGCCGATGCGGTTCGCGTAATCCACCCACTGCTGCAGCTGGCTTTTGGTCAGCGTCGTGCCGGTGGGATTGTTCGGCAGGCACAGGTAGATCAGATCCGGCGTCTCCTTCGGAAACTCCGGCACAAAGCCGTTCTCCGCCGTGCACGGCATATAGATCACGTCGCTCCAGAGCCCGCTCTTTTCGTCCCAGGTTCCCGTGCGCCCCGCCATAACGTTGGAGTCCACGTACACCGGATACACCGGGTCGCACACCGCGACGCGGCACTTTTCGGAGAAAATCTCCTGAATGTTGGCGGAATCGCTCTTTGCGCCGTCCGACACAAAAATCTCGTCCTCCGCTATATCACAGCCCTTTTCCCGGTAATCGTCGGCAATGGCCCTGCGCAGAAAATCGTACCCAAACTCCGGCGCGTAGCCGCGGAACGTCTCTTTATTTCCCATCTCATCCACCGCCTTATGCATCGCCTCGATGATGGCCGGAACGATGGGCTGCGTCACGTCGCCGATTCCGAGCCGGATCAAATCCGCGTCCGGATTCGCCGCCTGAAACTCGCCCACCTTCTTTGCGATGGTGGAAAACAGATAGCTGCCCGGCAGCTTCCCGTAATTCTCGTTGATCTGAAACATCCTGATTCCTCGCTTTCTGTCTCTTTCTCTTCTCAGTTTACACCGCTTCAAATTTACCATGTTCCTGCCGCGGTGTAAATAAAAAAATGATTCTCTCACGCCATAAACCGCAGCACCTCATCAAAGGACATGGGGCCGCCGAACAGATCCAGGGCGCTTCCCACCGTAACGTTCACCCGGTTTTTTCCCAGTCTTCGAATCCGTTCAAGGTCCGCAAAGCTTCCCACGCCCCCCGCGTAGGTGACCGCCGCCTTCCCCCAGTCCCCCAGAAGCGCAACAAGCTCCTCCTCAATTCCGCTGCCCTTCCCCTCTGCGTCCACGCCGTGGACGAGAAACTCTCTGCAGCTTTCGGACAGAGCGTCCAGAAGCTCCCCGCAAAGACGCTCGTCCGTAAACCGCTGCCAGCGGTCCGTCACGATATAGTAGCCGTCTCCTCTGCGGCGGCACGACAGGTCCAGAACAATGCGCTCTCTTCCCACCGCCTCCACAAGCTTTTTCAGATTGCCCCAATGAATCCTTCCGCCCGCAAAGGCATACGATGTGACAATCACCGCATCCGCCCCGGCAGAGAGAAACTCCTGTGCATTTTCCGCCGTGATTCCCCCGCCCGCCTGCAGCCCGCCGGGCCAGGCGTTAAGGGCCAGAAGAGCCTGCCTTCTGGTCTCCCGGTAATGGGGACTCTCCGGGGGGTTCAGCAGTATGACGTGACCGCCCGAAAGCCCCCGTTTCCGGTACATCTCTGCAAAAAAAGCGGCGTCCTGCTCCGCGACAAAATTCTCCTCCGCCGCGCTGCCTTCATCCCGCAGACTGCCGCCCACAATCTGCTTTACTTTTCCGTTGTGAATATCGATACACGGCCGAAATTCCATACGCCCGTTCTCCTTCCAAATTTTATCTTGACACACAACTGTGAATTTGCTATCATCAATAAAATTATACCAGTTTTTTTTCATATTACAAGTACGTAAGAAAGTGAGGATATTATTGATGGGTACGATTATCGGCGAAGGCATTACATTTGACGATGTGCTTCTGGTTCCGCAGTATTCCGAGGTTACACCGAATCTGATTGACCTTAAGACGCACCTGACCGAAAAGATTACGCTGAACATTCCTATGATGAGCGCTGCGATGGATACCGTTACCGAGTCCAGGATGGCAATCGCCATGGCCAGACAGGGCGGCATCGGCATTATTCACAAGAACATGCCGGTCGACGCGCAGGCGGACGAAGTCGATAAGGTAAAGCGCTCGGAAAACGGCGTTATCACCGATCCATTTTCCCTGTCCCCGGAACATACCTTACAGGATGCCGACAACCTGATGGGCAAGTTCAAGATTTCCGGCGTACCTGTCACGGAAAACGGAAAGCTTGTCGGCATCATCACCAACCGCGATCTCAAGTTCGAGACGGACTTTTCCAAAAAAATCCGGGAATCCATGACCTCCGAGGGGCTGATCACCGCGCCGGAGGGCATCACGCTGGAGGAGGCGAAAAAGATTCTTGCAAAGGCCCGCAAGGAGAAGCTTCCGATCGTCGACAAAAATTTCAATCTCAAGGGCCTTATCACCATAAAGGATATTGAAAAACAGATCAAATACCCGCTCTCCGCCAAGGATGAGCAGGGGCGGCTGCTCTGCGGCGCGGGCGTCGGCATCACCGGAAACATGATGGAGCGGGTGGACGCTCTCGTTCTCGCCCATGTGGACGTTATCGTCGTAGATTCCGCCCACGGCCACTCCAAAAACATTCTGACAGCCGGGGCGGAGATCAAAAAGCGCCCCCCGAGCCTGCAGGTCATCGCCGGAAACATCGCCACTGGAGCCGCCGCAAAGGCGTTAATCGAGGCGGGCGCGGACGCTGTGAAGGTTGGCATCGGGCCGGGCTCCATCTGTACCACAAGGGTTGTGGCCGGCATCGGCGTGCCGCAGATTTCCGCCATCATGGACTGCTACGAGGTGGCGAAGGAGTACCGCATTCCGATCATCGCCGACGGCGGCATCAAGTACTCCGGCGATATGACAAAGGCCATCGCAGCAGGAGCCAGCGTGTGCATGATGGGCTCCATGTTTGCCGGCTGCGACGAGGCGCCGGGAACCTTTGAGCTGTACCAGGGCAGAAAGTACAAGGTTTACCGCGGCATGGGTTCCATCGCGGCAATGGAGAACGGCAGCAGGGACCGCTATTTCCAGGAGGGGGCAAAGAAGCTCGTCCCGGAGGGCGTCGAGGGCCGCGTCGCCTACAAGGGAATGCTGGAGGACACCATATTCCAGCTGATCGGCGGCATCCGCTCCGGCATGGGCTACTGCGGCTGCGCAGACATTGAATCCTTAAAGGAGAACGGCCGGTTCGTGAAAATTTCCGCCGCGTCCCTAAAGGAGAGCCACCCGCACGACATACACATTACAAAGGAAGCTCCGAACTACAGCTCCGACATCTGAGAGCCGGGGCGCAGCAATCATGATTTTTTAATTAATAGAGGTGAAATTACTTGGAAGCTGGCGATATACCGAAAATAATTATCTTAGTTGTTCTTCTGCTGCTCTCCGCCTTCTTTTCTTCGGCGGAGACGGCGCTCACCACGGTCAACAAAATACGCATGCGCACCCTGTCGGAATCCGGAAACCGGCGGGCCGACAAG
>CATJJD010000218.1 GCA_949740385.1 uncultured Lachnospiraceae bacterium | reverse complement strand
GTCGCCGACCATGCACGGGGAAGAGCTTTTGTATATGCCGGAAGCTTATGAGACGAACTGGATGAGCACGGTCGGGGAAAATATTGACGTGATCGAGCGGCAGATCAGCGAATACGTTGGCGTGCCTTATGGAGTTGCCCTCTCCTGCGGAACCGCGGCGTTGCACCTTGCGGTAAAGCTGGCGGCGGAGCGGCTGTACGGCTCTTCCTCCGGAGTCAGTACGCCGGAGAAAAGAGGGTACGGGGGAGCGCTGTATGGAAGGCGGGTGTTCTGTTCGGACCTGACATTTGGCGCGACGGTCAATCCGATTGTGTATGAGGGCGGCGAACCGGTATTTATTGACAGTGAGTACGAGACCTGGAATATGGACCCGGCTGCGCTGGAAAAGGCCTTTGAAATCTGGCCGGATGTAAGGCTTGTGGTGCTGGTGCATCTGTACGGAACGCCGGCGAGGGCGGAGGAAATCAGAAGGATCTGTGATGCGCATGATGCGCTGCTGATTGAGGATGCGGCGGAGAGTCTTGGGGCGGCGGTGGGCGGAAGACAGACCGGCTCCTTCGGGGATTACAGTGTCGTCAGCTTTAACGGAAATAAGATTATCACCGGAAGCTCCGGCGGGATGCTTCTCGTTTGGGATCAGTACAGTGCCGGTCAGGCGAGAAAGTGGAGCACCCAGAGCCGGGAGGCGGCACCTTGGTATGAGCACGGGGACCTGGGGTATAATTACAGGATTTCAAACGTTGTCGCCGGTGTTGTCAGAGGGCAGTTCGGACATCTGGCGGAGCATATCGAGGCGAAGAAGAGAATATATGAGCGGTATCAGGAAGGGTTGAAAGACCTTCCTGTTTTTATGAACCCGTATCGGAAGGGGCAGACGGAGCCGAATTTCTGGCTGTCCTGTCTGCTGATTGACGAGTGTGCCATGTGCGAGTGTGTGCGGTCCGGAAGAGAGAAGCTTTATTTACATGAAAAGGGAAAGAGCTGTCCGGATGAGATACTGGATGCGCTGGCGGCGTTTGACGTGGAGGGACGGCCGATCTGGAAGCCGATGCATATGCAGCCGCTGTATCGGCAAAACGGGTTTGTGACGGCAGAGGGATGCGGAGGAGGAACGAACGGTGCGTACCGGGAGGCCGGTGATGGATGCAGGGCAGATGCTGCGGCCGATCTTTTCCAAAGAGGGGTGTGTCTGCCGAGTGATGTGAAGATGACGGAGGAAGACCAGGAGCGGGTGATTGAAATAGTCAGAAGATGTTTCCTGTGAAGTGATTTCCGATCATAGAGGGCTGTATCAGTGGATGAATATAGGAAGAAGAGAACAAAAGTGTTGTGGATAACTGCGGCGGTCATTGGGGCGGCCGTATTTGTCTGCACAAAAACCAGAAAAATTCAGCGAAAAGCGCGAAGGGAAGGGCGGCATGTACCGTATGGATCGTATGAGGCGGTGTTAAAAAGGCCGCTTGATGTGTTGGTTGTGACTGCGGCGCTTCCGGTGTTTGCTCCTGTGATGGGGATTACGGCGCTGCTTGTGCGAATGAAGCTGGGATCGCCGGTTATTTTTAAGCAGGAGCGGCCGGGGAAGGATGAGAGGATTTTTACGCTGTACAAGTTTCGGACGATGACGGATGAGCGGGATGAAAACGGGGAGCTTCTGGCGGATGAAAAGAGGCTGACGGCGTTTGGAAAGTTTTTAAGGAGTACCAGTCTGGATGAGTTGCCGGAGCTGTTTAATATTCTAAAGGGTGATATGAGCCTTGTGGGACCGCGGCCGCTTTTGGTGGAATATCTGCCGAGATATGACAGGCAGCAGCGGCGAAGGCACGAGGTAAGGCCGGGGCTGACAGGGCTGGCGCAGGTAAACGGGAGAAACGGCCTGTCGTGGGATGAGAAGTTTGCGGACGACGTGCGGTATGCAAAAAGGATTACGTTTTGGGGAGATGTGAAGATTCTTCTGGAAACCGTAAGGACTGTGCTCGGCAGACGCGGGATAAGCAGCGAAACATCTGCGACAATGGAAGTATTTACAGGAAACGGAGATATAGTGTGAAGAAGTTGAAACCTTTGTACATAATCGGAGCAGGCGGGTTCGGGAGAGAAACGTCATGGCTTGTCGAGCGAATTAACAGGAAGTGTGAGGAATGGGATTTTAAAGGTTTTCTTGATGAGAATGAGAGCCTGCACGGTGAGCATTTGGGTGAGTACACAATTTTGGGAGGATTCGAGTATCTGGAAAAACTGCAGGCGGATGTCTGGGCGGTCATGGCGGTCGGCAGCGCCAGCGCAAGAGAAAAGGGGATTGCCAGGCTGGAAACGTTTGATCATATCCATTTTGCAACACTGATTGATCCGGGGGCGGAGCTGTCGGATAGCGTTTCCCTGGGAGAGGGCACCATTTTGTGTGCAGGGACGATTGCCACTGTGAATGTAAAAACAGGAAAACACAATATCATTAATCTGAACTGCACGCTGGGCCATGATGCAGTTTTAGAAGACTACGTAACTTTATACCCGGGTGTCAGCGTCAGCGGAGCGGTAAAGATTGGAAGAGTATCCGAAATCGGCACAGGTGCGCAGATTATCCAGGGAATACATATCGGCTCAGGCACACTTGTAGGGGCTGGTGCGGTTGTCATAAGACATATGGAGGATGATGTGACGGCGGTTGGAAATCCGGCACATGTAATCAAACGGCACGTAATCCAAAATCAATTCGGGGGGTATTAAGAAGAATGTAAATTCCGGACTCTTTTTTGTGAAAACGAATGGGAGGGCGGCATGAAGCGGATATTATTTCTCGGAGTGGGTCGGCGTGTGGAGCTTGTGCAGGCTTTTCGGAGTGCTGCTCTGACGCTGGAAAAAGAAATCATGATCTACGGGGAGGATGTCAGCGACAGCGCCCCCGCCCTGGCTTTTTGTGACAGACGGTTTGAACTCTGTTCTGTCAGGGACAAAGAATATATCGAGCAACTGCTGAAAAAAAGCACTGCGGAGAATATCGATCTGATCATCCCGACCATTGATGCACATTTACAGATTCTTGCAGATAACAGAGATCGATTTGCGGAGCAGAAAGTAAAAGTGCTTATATCGTCGCCGGAGATGGTCGGGATGTGTCGGGATAAGCGCCTGACATCCCGGTTTTTTGCGGAATGCGGATTATATACCCCGATGCCGGTCAGTGACTGGAAGCTGTATAAGGGAGGGTATCCGGCGTTTATAAAGCCGAAGGACGGATCAAGTTCGATTCATGCTTATAAGGCAGCGGACGAGCGTGAACTGGAGGTGTATGCGGGACAGCTTGAAGATTACATTGTTCAGCCATATATAGATGGAATCGAGTATACAGTAGATTTGTTTGCTGATTTTGAATGGAATCCCGTATATGTAACACCGCGGCGACGTATTTCGGTAAGAGCCGGAGAAGTTTTAAAGACAGAGATTGATCTGGACAGACAGATTATCGATGAGTGCCGCAGGCTTGCAGACAGATTCCGGCCCTGCGGTCCGATAACCATTCAGCTGATACGGGATTATGCCGGCAAGGACTGGTTTATAGAGATCAATCCCAGATTTGGCGGTGGCTCACCTCTTTCCATGAAAGCGGGAGCAGACAGTGCCGCAGCGCTGTTACAGCTGCTCGATAATGAAATGGCAGAGATTCACAGCGTTTTGGACGGAGCGGTCTACAGTCGATTTGATCAGAGTGTGTGTATCCGAAGCGGTTTTAATATGGAGCAGGTCAGAGGCGTAATCTTTGATCTTGATGATACGCTTTACAATGAGAAAGAATATGTAAAGAGTGGCTTTCGGAAAGTTTCGGAATATCTGGGTGAGGAAAGTGCAGAGAGTCAGCTGTGGGAGGCATTCAGGAACGGAAAGCCTGCTTTTGACGAGGTTCTGTGGCGGTCTGGCAGGTTTAAGGAAAAGGAAGCGTGCCTTAGAATTTATCGAAATCACATGCCGGAGCTTCATCTCAGAGAGGAAGTTGAAAAAATTATTGGTGCTTTAAAAGACTGCGGGTTAAAAATCGGCATTATTACTGACGGCAGGGCAGAAGGACAGAAAAATAAAATAAAGGCGCTGGGGCTGGATTCGTTAATCGGGGAGGAGAATATCATCATAACGGATGAACTGGGCGGAACAGCGTTTCGCAAGCCGTGTGATATTGCATTTCGAATTATGGCCCGTCGGTGGGAGCTGAATTATGAGAATATCGTTTATATCGGTGACAATGCAGACAAGGATTTTCAGGCGGCGAATCAACTGGGAATGCAGAGTATCCGGTACAAAAGTGAGGATGGGCTGTATCAGAATGGTGACTATGATGGAATAACCGTGACGGATATAAGGGAGCTGTGGAAATATCTGGGAATAACAGGAAGTGAACTGGAGTAAGTAGCGCGTATGCGGTTATGTGACAGAAATAAGTGAAAATATGGCTGATGAATCATTATGCTGCCAGACAGTTTAAAGACAGGGTCGGTGGGCATTACTGGTTCGCAAAAATTGAAAAAGTGGTCGGCATCCCATGTTTTCACAAAAAAATACGGAAAGCCCGACATGAGTCGGGAGAACGACCGAAGTCGGCACCACGCGCAGATTATTCAGAGATTTTTGTGGATCAAACACGGTTGTCGGCGCAGGTGCGGTTGTGGTAAAGCTCGTGGAAGATAATGTGACGGCAGTCGGCAATTCGGCTCGGGTTATAAAACGGAACGCAATCCGAAAATAATTCGTAAGATTGAGCAGAAGCACTGTGGAGAATGCGGAGCTGGCCAAACGAATGATCGTAGATATGATTTAAATGTATGGGAGATAAAATCGTGAACCTTGGCGGGGATATTTTAAAACTGTATTGCAGGGAAAAGCTAAAGGCAAATTTTTATAATTTTGTTCTGGCAAAGGGCGGGCGCTTGCAAACTCCGATGTTGCAGATTAAAAGAAATCTGCAGGTAAAGGGACTGTGGAAGCCTGACATGACATGTCTTGAAATGTTCGGGATGTTTGGTCTGTGGAATACTGTTTATTATGCAGGTGATGTAGGACATATCGATTTTTTTGAGATTGATGAAGCAGTTATAAAGTATGCCAGAAAGGTGCTGAAGGGATATGAAGTCGAATTTTATCAGGCCGATAGTATCAGGTATCTTACAGAAACATCGAAAAGCTACGATCTGATATATTCGGATATTCCTTATGGGCTCACAGAATATCGTGGTAAATATGGAATACCGAATTTTCTGAGTACTGCCCTGTTACATCTGCGCGGCGGCGGTATCTTTATAACAAATATGGATTCGGCTGAAATGAGCAGATTTCGGGAAATTGAAGAATATGTAAATCATGTCTCGCATGACAGAGTTAAGGATATGTTTTTTGTCGTTCCGGGGGGGCTGATTGATATGAAAATAACATCCACGATACTGTGTGTGGTATTGAATCAGAAAAAAGGGATTAAAGATACTGAGAATACTGCGGGAGACTTAAGGAATCTGAGGAGAACTGGGGCTTAGGATAATGAAAATATGGCTTATAAACCATTATGCTGGAAACACTTTTTTTGACAAAGGCGGCAGGCACTATTACACAGCAAAATATCTGAAAAAAAATGGACACGATGTAACTGTTTTTTGCAGTAATGCAAAGCACATAACAAAGGGACTTTTCTTTGAGCGCGGACAGAGAAAGCTATTTGTACGGAAGAAACAAAAGGATATAAATGTTCCGTATGTATTTGTCAGAGGTCGTACATATGAGAAGAATAATTCTGAGCGGATTATGAATATGTATGATTTTTATTGCAACATAAAGAGAACGGCAGCTTTTTTTGCAAAGCACGGGGAAAAGCCCGATATTATCATCGCATCTTCCGTTCATCCGCTTACGCTTTTGGCTGGGCAGCAGATAGCAAAAAAATTTAAAATCAGATGCATATGTGAGGTAAGGGATCTCTGGCCGGAGAGCTTTCTGGCATATGACGTTGTGAAAAATAAAAACAGTCCTGTTATGAAGTTTTTTTACAGGTTTGAGAAATACCTGTATGTAAAGGCCGACAGACTGATTTTCACGGTAGAGGGAGCGTATGACTATATAAAAGATAAAGGCTGGACAAATAAGATACCGGAAAGTAAGGTTTTCTGCATAAATAACGGTGTAGATTTAGAGGATTTCAATGCCAATAAAGATAAATATCAGATGGACGACAAAGATCTTGTTGATGGGACCAGCTTCAAGGTTGTCTATACAGGTTCAATCAGGCATGTCAATAATGTCGGAAAAATACTTGATATAGCGAAGGCATTAAAAAACGAAAATATAAAATTCCTTATATATGGCGCAGGAGATGAAGTTGATTTCCTAAAAGAAAGGTTGAAGACAGATCACATCAATAATGTGTTTTTCAAGGGTTTTATTGAGAAGAAGTATGTGCCATACATTCTCTCACACGCTGATTTGAATATGATGGATATGCAGGAAAGCTGTGATATATTCAGATATGGAATCAGCCCAAACAAACTGTTTGAATATTTTGCGGCAAAGAAGCCTGTGCTTATGTATCAGTTGAATCATTATAATCCGGCTCTGACATATGGTGTAGGCTATTCGGCTGAAACGATGCAGGAAATAATCGATATTATAACAGGTGTCATGAATCAGGATGAAAAGTATCAGATTGCTGACAGCAATTTTGAAAAGGCCTGTAAGGCGTATTCGTATGAGAGTCTTACGGGCAGAATCCTGGAAGTGATAAAAGGGTGTGGATAATGGAAGTTGGAGGATACAGGGAATTAGATTTACGGCAGGGCTATGAGTACTACAGAGGGACAAAGGATATAGCAAGACTGAATGCAGGGAGATGCGGAATTTATCATGCCCTGCGTATCATGGGATGCAATAGAATTTTGATTCCTTGCTACGAATGTTCTACGGTATGGAGATTCATGGACAGAAAAAAGGTTGAAGTTTCTTTTTACCACATAGATGAGAAGTTTCTTCCTGCTGTCCAAAATCATGACGAATCCACAGCATTTCTTGTCGTAAATTACTTTGGACTGATGAAGAGAGATGATATAGAGAGAATCACAGAAAACAACAGGAATGTGATCATCGACAATACGCAGGCCTTTTTTGAGGAACCAGTAGCTGGTGCTTATAATGTTTACTCTCCTCGAAAATTCGTAGGAGTTCCCGATGGGTGTTATGTGATTGGAAAATCAGCTGAATATCTGTGCGGGGATTACGAACAGGACAGTTCGGCTGATACAGCTTTATTTCTGCTGTCCCGAATTGAGAGCGGTGGGAACAGAAACTATCCTGCATATTTGGAGAATGAGGACAGGGTGGATAACAGCAACGTAATGAAGATGTCTCTGCTCACGCAACGGCTTCTTGATAATATTGATTATGAGTCTGTGAAGGATAAGAGACGGAAGAATTACAGATATGCAAGAAGTATTTTCGATGAAATTAATGATATTGACAAATATGTTTTAGAATCTGACGGCACTTCTGTACCTATGGTGTATCCGCTTATCATTGAAAATAAGGAGCTCAGACGGGCATTTAAAGGCAATAATATCTTTGTTGGCCAGTGGTGGAAATATATTGTTGACTGGGATAAGCCGAGTGAATGGGAGAAATATCTGTCTGAATATCTGTTCCCTGTTCAGATAGATCAAAGATACGGTACAAAGGAGATCGATTACGAGAGAAGAGTTGTCGGAGGATGTGACGGATGAAAATATTGGTTTTGGCGCCTCATACGGATGACGGGGAGTATGGGTGCGGGGGAAGTCTGTACAGGCATATACGAAATGAGGATGAGGTGCATTATGTTGCATTTTCTAAATGCGAGGAATCCGTTCTCGAAGGGCTTCCAAAGGACATACTTGTAAGCGAGATGTATGAGGCAACCGGCAGGCTTGGAATCAGGCGTGAGAATGTGAGGGTGCTTGGTTATCCTGTGCGAAGATTTGACGAACACCGGCAGGACATCCTGGAGGAACTGGTTATGTTGCGGAGGGAAATTTCTCCGCGGATTGTGTATACCCCGTCTTTGCATGATACGCATCAGGATCATAAGCTGATTGCGGAGGAGGCAAGGCGGGCGTTTAAGAATGTTACGATTTACGGGTATGAAATGCCGTGGAACAATTTTACTTTTAATAATCAATATTTCAATGTACTGGATGAGGAATGTATAGAGGCTAAGCTTCAGGCAGTATTGTCTTATAAATCGCAGAGGCAAAGATTATATGCTGACAGGGAATTTATATACGGACAGGCAAAATATCACGGTGTGCAGACAGGCAGGAAATATGCTGAAGTTTTTGAGGTGGTTCGCCAGGTCAGCGATGAATTTTCAGAATGACACTGACTTCAACAAAATAATCAGAAATAAAGTTTTTTAAACAGAAAACAGGGATAAATCATGACAGTGGGTATACATCAGCCACATTATTTTCCGTGGCTCGGATTTCTTGACAAGGTGGCTAAATCAGACATGTTTGTAATTCTTGATCAGGTGCAGTTGGAAAAAGGATCGCAGATGATCAGAAATCGTGTGCTTGATACAAATGGGAATATTAAATATTTAACTATAGCAGCTGATACCAGGAATTTTCTTGACAGGGAATATAGAAGTATAGAGATAAAGGATAAGGATGTATGGATAAGGAATCAAAAGAATGCTTTGATTAATTATTACCGGAGATCCAGGTGTTTCGATGAAGCCTATGCTTTTATGGAGTCATTTTATAAGAATGATTTCACAACCCTGTTCGAGTGGGTCTTTGAGAGTGTGAAGGAGGTATGCAGGGTGTTGGCTATAGATACGCCCTTTGTGCTGCAGTCTGAGATCGAGTACGACAGAGATAACAGGAAATCGGACATGATCCTGGAAATCTGCAGGGCACTGTCTGCCGACACATACCTGTCCGGCCATGGCGGTTCATCACAGTATCTGGTCAGGGAAAAGTTTCGGGACAGCGGCATAGAAATCAGATTTCAGACCTTCGAACATCCGGTGTATCGACAATATCAGAAAAGTGAATTTCTGTCAGGATTGTCGGTGATAGATGCTCTGTTTAACTGTGGGATGAAGGGAACAAAAAATCTGTTCTGGAAAAATTTTAATGAGGATACCGGAAATGAAGATAATTATATCTCATGATGTCGACCATTTATATACGAGTGACCATTATTTTAAGGATCTGATCGTGGAAAAATTCCTTGTGCGCAGTCTGATTGATTTTTTAAAAAGGAAAATAAGTTTACATACCCTGTTGCACCGTACAGGGATATTATTCACGAACAGAATGAATAATCTTGATGCTCTGATGAAGTTTGACAGGGCACATTGCATTCCATCCACATTTTTCTTTGGGATGAGTAATGGGATTGGAATGTCATATTCCAAAAAACAGGCGGTTCCTTTTATCCGGGAT
>CATJJD010000217.1 GCA_949740385.1 uncultured Lachnospiraceae bacterium | reverse complement strand
TCTGCGCTCCATTTCCTCAATAATACCATTTATTACATAAGAGGAGCCATTGGTGCTTCCTCCGGGGAAACGGAACAGAGAGGGAGAATATCCTGTCTCTTCATAGACCCAATCGTATATTTCTTGATAATCTTCCAAAAAAGCATCCACAGAACGGTAAATCTGGTTATAATTGTGACTGTAAGAGTGAAGGCCCAAGGTATGTCCTCTGTCCACAATTTCAGATAAATATTCGGCATATTCTTCATTGTTTTTTCCCACTACGAAAAAGGTTGCGTGGGCGTTGTATTCGTCCAGCAAATCCAAGACTTTCGGAGTGAGTTTGGAAGGGCCGTCGTCAAAAGTCAGGTAGACATATTTCTGACCTGTCTGGACGGGAAGATTGTCTTTGTCTGCGTAGAGCGTGGGATAGGGGTCTTCTTTGGAGTTCTTTCCAGAGTAGCTGCCGTCTGCTTCCTCACCTTGCTGAGCGTCAGATTCTGAATCGCCAAAATCCTGAATCTGCTCAGTCAACTCTGAGATGTAATCTTTCTGGCCTTCAATGTAGTCTTCTTTTTCTTCCAATTGAGCGGCATTGCTTTTGAGTTCTTCATTTAACTCTGAATTATTTTCCTGCAGCTGGAAAGCCTCTACTTCCAGGGTGCGATAGCGGCTGTCCAGATTCCAGTATAGGAATCCCAGAACGCCGCAGATACACAGTGCGGCGCAGGCCAGTACAGAGATAAGCGTTAGTTTTTTCATGTTTTCCTCCATTCTGTGCGTTTTTCAGCACAAACAGACTTTTTTCTCCTTATGTACATAAAATTTC
Organism: uncultured Lachnospiraceae bacterium; assembly: GCA_949740385.1. Taxonomy (GTDB): domain Bacteria; phylum Bacillota; class Clostridia; order Lachnospirales; family Lachnospiraceae; genus Roseburia. The sequence goes on along the minus strand of CATJJD010000217.1, from coordinate 44,749 downwards.
CATTTATTAGTATAGCGAAAAGAAGAGGGTTGAACAAGAGGGAAATAAGAATCTGTTATTCATGCAAGTATGATTTTCCCCGATTTATCCCGGCTGGCTGAACGGTAACCCTTGTATATTTTTCCTGAAAAGTGTAAAATAAAAAGGAAATGTTTCGAAATATAGGACGTAACAAAATTTAGAATGAGGAAAGAGATGGACGAAAAATTTATCCGGACAGGACTGCTGCTGGGAGAGGATGGTCTGAGGAGACTTGCAGAAGCAAGGGTTGCAGTATTTGGAATCGGTGGTGTGGGCGGCCATGCAGTGGAGGCTTTGGCTAGGAGCGGCGTAGGAAGGCTGGATTTGGTGGACAAAGATACGGTGAGCGTTTCTAATATCAACCGACAGATTATTGCTACCACCAGGACTGTGGGAAAATATAAGACGCAGGTGATGAGAGAACGGATTCTGGAAATCAATCCTCAGGCGGAGGTAATCACCCACGACTGTTTTTTTCTGCCGGAGACAGCAGAGGATTTTATTTTCAGAGATTATGACTATGTGGTGGACGCAGTGGACACGGTGACGGCGAAGATTGCCCTTGTACTGGCGGCAAAGGAGGCGGGAACGCCCGTCATAAGCTGCATGGGGGCGGGGAATAAGCTGGACGCGTCGCGGTTTGAGGTGGCGGATATCTACGAGACATCGGTCTGCCCGCTGGCGAAGGTGATGCGGCGGGAGCTGAGAAAGCGGGGCGTAGACCGCCTTAAAGTGGTGTACTCCAGGGAGGAGCCGCTGCGTCCGCTCTCCGGGGATGAGGAGACCGGACAGGAAAATGGGGGCCGAACCAGGGCGGTTCCCGGGTCTGTGGCCTTTGTCCCTGCGGCGGCGGGGCTGATTCTTGCGGGCGCCGTGGTGCGCGACATTGCGGGCGTCTGACAGGGCAGAGTGAGAAGGGGAGGACAGCGGTATGAGTGAGAGAGAGACTGCGGGCGTTACCGGGCTGCAGATGGAAAAATATAAGACATTGTGTGATATTCTGCGGGGCTTTGGTCATGTGGCGGTGGCGTTTTCCAGCGGGGTGGATTCGACGTTTCTGCTGGCTGCGGCCGCGGAGGCGCTGGGGGAGCAGGTGCTCGCGGTTACGGTGCACTCGCCTCTGGTGCCAAAGCGGGAGCGGAGGGAGGCGGAGGCGTTCTGCAGAGAGCGGGGCATCCGCCATGCCGTACAGGAGCTGGACGTCTTTGCGGTGCCCGGCTTTGCAGAAAATCCCCCGGACCGCTGCTACCGCTGCAAGCGCCGGATTTTTGAGGGAATGATAAGGCTTGCAGAGGACATGGGAATCGGCGTTGTGGCGGAGGGCTCCAACCTGGACGACCGGTCGGACTACCGCCCGGGGATGCGGGCGGTGGCGGAGCTGTCGGTGCGGAGTCCTCTTATGGATGCCGGGATGACGAAGGCGGATATTCGGGCGCTTTCCTCGATGCTGGGGCTTGGGACCGCGGACAAGCCGTCCTTTGCATGTCTTGCCTCCCGGTTTGTGCACCATGAGACAATCACGCCCGAAAAGCTATGCATGGTGGAGCGGGCCGAGGAGCTTTTGCGGGAGCTTGGTTTTGTGCAGATGCGCGTGCGCGTGCACGGTACGCTGGCCAGAATCGAGGTGCCGGCGGAGGATATTGCGGTGCTTGCGGAGCCGGCCTGTCGGGAGCGGATCGACGTCTGCTTCAGGGAACTGGGCTTTTCTTACGTGGCCCTGGATCTTACGGGGTACCGGACGGGCTCGATGAATCCGAAAATCGGAAAGGACGGAGAGTTTGGCCAGACGAAGGATGCGGGAGGAATCGGATGAAAAAGGGGGAACAGACGCCGCTGGAGCGGGCGGAGCGCAGTATTATAAAGACGTACAAGAGCGAGATCTGGCGCAAATTTACCCGGGCCATCAACGAGTACGAGATGATCGGGGACGGGGATAAGATTGCGGTCTGCATTTCCGGCGGAAAGGATTCGATGCTTATGGCGAAGCTGTTTCAGGAGCTGGAACGCCATGGGCGGAAGAATTTTGACCTGGTTTTTCTTGTGATGAACCCGGGGTACAACGAGAGGAATTACGAGCAGATCAGAGACAATGCCAGGGCGCTGAATATTCCGATTCAGGTGTTTGACACGGATATTTTCGACGCGGTTGTGCATGTGGAGGATTCGCCCTGCTATCTGTGCGCCCGGATGCGGCGGGGACATCTGTACAGCCAGGCCAGGGCGCTGGGCTGCAACAAGATTGCGCTGGGGCATCACTTTGACGACGTGATCGAGACGATTCTGATGGGGATGCTCTTCGGCGCGCAGGTGCAGACGATGATGCCGAAGCTGCACAGCACGAACTATCCGGGCATGGAGCTGATCCGCCCGCTGTATCTGATCCGGGAGGCGGACATTGTCCGGTGGTGCAATTACAATGATCTGCATTTTATCCACTGTGCGTGCCGTTTTACGGAGAGCTGCGAGGCCAGCGGGGAGCCGGAGAAAATGTCCGGCCGGCTGTACGTGAAGGAGCTGATCCGAAGGCTGGAGCAGGAGAACGAGTTTCTGGCGATGAATATTTTCCGCAGCGTGGAGAACGTCAATCTGAACACGGTGATCTGCTACAAGAAGGACGGAGAGAAGCATCATTTTCTGGACGGCTATGACGAGCGGGCGCCGCTGTTTGCGGGAAAGCCGGTGATGGGGGACGATGCGGGCGGGCAGTAGCAGCGCCCCCATGTTTCTAAAATATTTCGGGATGCGGCGGGGTGTCAGGTAACGGTTCTCAGATCGGACGTTCGAGGCTGCCGCACATTTCGCTTGACAGCCGGCGATGGTTAGTGTATACTAACTTCTGTAAAATAAAGTTTGTAAGAGAGGTGGCCGAATGGGAACATTTGTTGTGCTGGCCCTGCTGGTAACGGCGGTAATTTTTGCGGCGCGCAGTCTGATTAAGGGCAGGAAAGGGAAAGGCTCGTCCTGCGGCGGAGACTGCGGAAGCTGCGGCTGCTGCCGCAGGTAAATTCTGTCAGGGGCCGGATATTCTTAAGTGCATGGTGGGCAGGAGGCTGCTGCCATGCACTTTTTTTGCGAAAATTGCGTTCCCGAATTAAAAAATTGGTCTTGAACAGAGGGACTCTGCTTTGGTATGATAGATACGGTACATTTTTGAAAAGTGAGGTTTGCTATGAGAAAATTGTTGATCTACATGAAAGAATACAAAAAGGAGTGTTTTATCGCTCCGCTGTTCAAGCTGCTGGAGGCTTCCTTCGAGCTGATCGTACCGCTTGTGATGGCGTCGATCATCGACCAGGGGATTGCGGTGTCTGACCGTCCCCACATATACCGGATGGGAGCGGTCCTTGTGCTGCTGGCGTTTGTGGGGCTTGTGTGCGCGGTGTCGGCTCAGTACTTTGCGGCCCGGGCGGCCGTGGGCTTTGCGGCGAAGCTGCGGTATGCGCTGTTTTCCCATATCGAATCCCTCTCCTTTGCGGAGATGGACACGGTGGGGACCTCCACGCTGATTACCCGCATGACAAGCGACATCAATCAGGTGCAGTCGGGTGTGAACATGGTGCTGCGGCTGTTTCTGCGCTCGCCGTTTATTGTGTTCGGCGCCATGGTTATGGCGTTTACGGTGAATGTGAAGGCGGCGCTTGTGTTCGTCGTGGCGATACCGCTTCTCTCGGCCGTGGTGTTCGGCGTGATGCTTGTGAGCATTCCGTTGTTTAAGAAGGTGCAGGGCGGTCTGGATACCGTGCTCGGACACACGCGGGAAAATCTCGGGGGCGCAAGGGTGATCCGCGCCTTTAACAAGGAGACGTCGGAGACGGAGGAGTTCAACCGGGCCAACGGCTATCTGGCGGACATGCAGATGGTGGTGGGGCGGATTTCCACGCTGATGAATCCGCTGACCTACATTATTATCAATGCGGCGACGCTGCTTGTGATCTGGATCGGCGGAAAGGAAGTCTATTTCGGCGTGATCACAAGGGGCGAGGTGGTGGCACTTGTCAACTATATGTCGCAGATTCTCGTGGAGCTGGTGAAGCTGGCGAACCTGATTATACTGATCAACAAGGCGGTTGCCTGCGGAAACCGGATCGAGGAGATCTTCGAGGTGCAGCCGTCGGTGCAAAGCAAAAAGACGGGGGCAATCAGTCGGGGGGACACGTCGTTTGCCGTGGAGTTTTCCCATGTGAGCATGGCTTATCAGGGGGCGGGAGACGATGCCCTGACCGACATTCATTTTACGGTGAAAAAAGGACAGACCGTCGGAATTATCGGGGGAACCGGCTCCGGCAAGTCCTCGGTGGTGAACCTGATTCCGCGCTTTTACGATGTGTCCGCGGGCTCGGTTCGGGTGAACGGCGTGGATGTGCGGGACTATGATCTGGCGGATCTGAGGCGGCAGATCGGCGTGGTGATGCAAAAGGCGGTGCTGTTTGAGGGCGCTGTGTCGGAAAATCTGCGGGGGGGCAGGCCGGATGCCACGGAGGATGAGCTCTGGCAGGCGATTGAGACGGCCCAGGCGGCAGATGTGATCAAAAGCATGGCAAAAAGAGACGGGGAGGAGGGCAAAAGGCCTTCTCTTAACGCCATGATCGAGCAGGGGGGACGCAATCTCTCCGGCGGCCAGAAGCAGAGGCTTACCATTGCCCGGGCGCTGGTGAAGGATGCGGACATTCTGATTCTGGACGACAGCGCATCTGCGCTCGACTTTGCGACGGACGCAAGGCTGCGGGCGGCGCTTAAGGAGCTCTCCGGGGAGAAGACGATCTTTATCGTGTCTCAGCGCACCTCCTCCATCCAGTTTGCGGATATGATTATCGTGATGGACGACGGCGCTGCGGTGGGGATCGGCACCCACGAGGAGCTGCTTTCGGGCTGTGAGGTTTACCGGGAGATTTATGAGAGCCAGTTTAAAAAGGAAGCGAGGGAAGTGCAGGCATGAGAGGAAAGGCAGACAGAAAAGGCCAGATGGCCACATTGTATAAGGTGTTTCACTATATGAGAAGGTACATTCCGCTTCTCGCAGTCTCGGTTGTGCTTGCCGTTGTCACCGTTGCCTTAACGCTGTATTTTCCGATACTGACGGGGCGGGCCATCGACCTGATTATCGACGAGGGGCTTGTGGATTTTGAGAAAATTGCGGCCATTGCGCTGCAGGCGTCCATTGTTGTGGGGGCCACGGCCGCGCTGCAGTGGGTGATGAACCTCTGCAATAACCGGATGACCTACAGTATTGTGAGGGACATTCGAAGGGATGCCTTTGACAAGCTGGAGCATCTGCCGCTGTCCTACATCGACAGCCACTCCCACGGGGATGTGGTCAGCCGCATTATCGCGGATGTGGACACCTTTGCGGAGGGGCTTCTGATGGGCTTTACCCAGCTGTTTACGGGGCTTGCCACCATTGCGGGGACGCTTCTTTTTATGCTGACCATCGACGTGAGGATCACCCTTGTGGTAGTTGTGCTGACGCCGCTGTCTCTTCTGGTGGCCAGCTTTATCGCGAAAAAGACCTACTCGATGTTTCAGCTGCAGACGAAGACGAGGGGAGAGCAGACGGCGCTGATCGAGGAGATGATCGGCAACCAGAAGGTGGTGCAGGCATTTGGCCACGAGGGCGAGGCGCTGGAGGAATTCGGGGAGATCAACGACCGGCTGGAGAAATGCTCCCTGCGGGCGATTTTCTTCTCGAGTCTGGTGAACCCCACCACGCGCTTTATCAATTCGCTGGTGTATGCGGCGGTTGGAATTGCGGGGGCTGTTGCGGTTATCGCAACGGGCGGCGCTTTTACGGTGGGAAGTCTCTCGTGCTTTCTCTCCTACGCCAATCAGTACACGAAGCCCTTCAACGAGATTTCGGGGGTTGTAACCGAGCTGCAGAACGCTCTCGCCTGTGCGGCGCGCATTTTTGAGCTGATTGAGGAGCCGTCGGAGAAGCCGGACGATAAGGATGCGGTTGTGCTCGAACACGCTGACGGCCATGTGGACATCGACCATGTGTATTTCTCCTATGTGCCGACCCAGAAGCTGATCGAGGACTTTAATCTGCATGTGAAGCCGGGGCAGCGGGTGGCCATCGTGGGGCCGACGGGCTGTGGCAAGACGACGCTCATCAACCTTCTGATGCGCTTTTATGACGCGAATGCGGGAACCATCGCGGTGAGCGGGCAGGATATTATGCATATGACGAGAAGCAGTCTGCGGAGCAGCTACGGGATGGTGCTGCAGGAGACGTGGCTGAAGAAGGGGACGATTCGCGAGAATATCTGCATGGGAACTGACGCCACGGACGAGGAGATGATTGCGGCGGCAAAAGCGGCCCACGCCCACGGCTTTATCCGCCGGCTGCCGAAGGGGTACGATACGCCCATTGCGGAGGACGGCGGCAATCTGAGCCAGGGGCAGAAGCAGCTTTTATGCATTGCGAGGGTGATGCTGGCGCTGCCGCCGATGCTCATTCTTGACGAGGCCACCTCCTCCATCGACACCCGCACGGAGATCCGCATTCAGAAGGCGTTTCTTGCGATGATGGAGGGGCGCACAAGCTTTATTGTGGCCCACCGCCTGTCGACGATAAGGGAGGCGGACATTATTCTCGTCATGAAGGAAGGGCGGATTATCGAGCAGGGCAGCCATGAGGCGCTGCTTGCGGCGGACGGATTTTATGCGAAGCTGTATAACAGTCAGTTTGCGTCGTAGGCGTCAGCGGACAGACAAAAAACCGGCGAACCGTTTTGTGAACGGCTCGCCGGTTTCAGTCAGAAATCAAGTTCGGAGTAATCAATGCCAAAACTGGACAGTTTTACTTTTGCAACCTTAATCTGATAGTCAAGCTCTCTGTTTTCACCCGTCTCATGTGCCTTGATGTGCATTAAATCAACATATCGATTGATTGCTACTTCTTTTTGTTCTTCTAATGACATACCAGTCACCTGCTTTCCTTTTTGAATGTCCGGATTGTTACAGGTATATTATAGCGAAGTGCAGGCTGTGTGTAAAGATAAAAATCGGACCATGTCAGTCCTCCTCGGGCTCAACGTAGGAGTACGCGTTGGATATGCGCGCGTTCTCCGCGGTGAGCTCCACCGGCTCCCTGTAGTAGGCGATGACCGGCGTGCCGATGTCGATGGCGTCGATCAGCTGCCTGGCGTATTTTTCCGGCATGTTGATGCAGCCGTGGGAGCCGCTGCGCTTGTAGATCTCCTCGCCGAAGGCGCTGCGCCAGCTGGCGTCGTGGAAGCCCACGTTGTAGGCGAAGGGCATGAAATATTTCACGCTGGACTCGTAATCCTCCCCCACCAGTGTGGCGTCTCTCTGGCAGTAGACGATCTTGAACACGCCGTCGGGCGAACCGTTGCCCCGGCTTACATTTCCGGATACGATGTCCGTATCGAGAATCAGTTCCCCGTCCTTATAGTACCACATGTGCTGGTTGGTGTAGTCGATCTCCACGTAGGTGTCGCCGATGTCTTTGAGTCCGCTCTTTGCGGCGCGCTGCTCGTAGACCGGCTCCCGGGATACGGGCTCGCCGCCGGAGAGATCTTTTAAGATCTGCGCGGCCTCGGCCCCCTTGTTGATGCCCCAGCCGTAATCGCCTCCGCCGATCTTTATCTTATCCCCGTTGGAGGTTTTAAATTTGCGCACGTCGCCGTATGTATTGTAGGTGCTTGCCAGGCGCTGTACGAAATCCGTAAGCTTTGCGTCGTTTACCGTCACGTCGCCGTCCTCTGAGATGTCCAGCATGGAGAGGATCTGCTTTCGGGTGAGGTTTTCGTCGGCTCCGTCGATCTCGTAGTGAATCGTGGAGGCGAGACAGGTGTCGATCTTTGCCGCCGTGCCCGCGATGATCTCGTCGGTGGAGTAGATTTCCGGCGCCAGGTAGCAGTCGTCGGAGAGTGTGAGGCTGATTTCCTGCCCGTCCACTGCGGCGGTGATCTCTTCTGCAATCTGCTCCGCCACCGGGGCGTTGCCCATAATTTCCTCCACCACCTCGTACCCGTCATCTGTGATGGTCAGGTGCGCGTCTTTCGGCTTTTCGATATAGCTCTCGTCAAAAATTTCAAGCGCCGCGATCTGTCCGGCAAGTTTTTTTTCGCTGTAGACGAAGGAGCGGTCCAGATCCTCGCTGTGGGTGCGGAATACCTCCACCGGCCATGCAAACGGGTTCTGGCGGTCGAGAATCGCCGCCTCCTCGGCGGTGGCCACGTAAGCGTAGCCGATGTCTCTGCCTGCAATGTGGAAACGGTTTCCGATGCGGTCGGTCACGGTGAGCAGGTAGTCGTCTGCGTAGCCGGTGTTTTTGGATTCCACGTAATCCGCAGTCTTTCCCCCGCATGTGATGCCGCCCACGGTTGTGTTCGGAAAATAGTGGCCGCTGTAGTAGACGGTCATGCCGACATAGACCGAAATAATTGTGACGGCCGTGATGATGAGTGCGACGACGGCGCCTGCCGGCAGTCCTTTTCGTCTCTGGTTCATTGTGATAATCTGCTTTGCCATATGATACCCCTTTATTGTTCCCGAACGTTATTTTCGGGATTAGAGCCCGTTCTGACCGGGTAAAATTACAGTTGTGGTTTCAGGTGCGTCACCGGAAGGTAGTCCGGTATGCCGTTTTTATAGGTGACAGGGTGTTCCCCCTGAATCAGCGGGCGCAGGTAAGCGTACATCTGCGGGCAGATGTCGTTGCCGGCCTCGCTGATCCAGCTGCGCGGCACGGATTTTGCAAGGTTTGCTATCTCCTTAACCGGCGCGTGTCCGTAGCTTACGGTGTACGGGTCGTCTCCGGTGCGGGAGATTGTGACCATGGATGCGGTGACGCCGGAGGCGGAAAGCGCAACGGCGCGGCGGCCGAGTGCAAAGCTTTCGGACAGATCGCAGGCCGACGCAAGGTGCGACGCGCACCGCTGCAGCACGTTGATCTCGACGGAGCGCACCTTGACGCCCAGGTTTTCCTTCACGAGAAATTCCAGTGCTTTTCCCGCGCCGGAGAGCTGCAGATGGCCGAACTGGTCGGAGGCTTGCGATGCCGTGATGTAGCGGCCGCTTAGATCCCGTATGCCCTCGGAGACGGCCACGACCACGTTGCTGCAGACGGCAAGCTTTGCCTTCACGTCCGAGAGAAACTGTTCGGCGGAGAAGGGCGCCTCCGGCAGATAGATCAGGTGGGGCGCGTCGCTGTAGCCGCATCTGGCCAGTGCGGCGGAGGCGGCAAGCCAGCCTGCGTCCCGCCCCATGATCTCTACGATGGTGACGCTCTTTACCGGGTAGATAAAGGTGTCGTGGGCGATCTCCAGCATCGTGCAGGCGATGTATTTGGCGGCGGAGCCAAAGCCCGGCGTGTGGTCGGTCATGCAGAGATCGTTGTCGATGGTCTTTGGGATGCCGATGATGCGGACGCTGCTGTCTGTTTTTCGGGCATAGTCCGACAGCTTCTGCACCGTGTCCATGGAGTCGTTTCCGCCTATGTAGAAAAATGCGCCGACGCCAAGCTTCTCAAACTGCCGGAATATATGTGTGTAGGGCCCTTCGTCCTCCCGAAAGTCCGGCAGCCGGTGACGGCAGGAGCCCAGGTACATGGCAGGGGTTGCGATAAGCCGCTTAAGGGTCTCGTCGTCTGCGATCCGCTCGGTGAGGTTAAGGTAGTTTTCGGTCTGTATTCCAAGGATGCCGTTTACGGCTCCGTAGCATGTCTGGTATGCACTGCTTTCTTTCACGCCGGAAATGACCCCGGCGAGACTTGCGTTGATGGCTGCGGTAGGGCCGCCGGACTGTGCGACCATGCAATTTGTCTGGTACATAAGTTCTCCTTAAACATTTTTTATCTGGTTTCATAATCCGGTATGTAACGGATATATAAGTATTATATAGTAGTAGATCGGAGGTTTCAAGCGGGATATGAATAAAAGAGATGCCATATTCAGGCAGGGCGCGGCGGAAATCATGTCGAAGGCTGTTGTGAAAAATGTGAAATTTCAGGAAAAACAGCTGGTTTTTTGTGACATTATGTAGTATTATGTAAATATATGACTGGGAGGAAGACATGAATCAGGTTAGGGGAAAATACAGCGGGCAGGTGATGATTGAGTGTCCGAACACCATATTTCATCTGTATGTGAACGATGAGATTGAGCTGACCAAGATCGAGATATTTATGAGTAATATCCGCACGGTGAAGCAGCTCGGGCTTACGGATATTTACAACTGGTGCAACCGCCAGGGGATTGCGTACCGGACGCGGTTTAACTATCACAGGGGAATATCCGTGTGGGAGAATCTGCTGTCTTATCTGCGCTACACAAGACAGAAGATGAGATGTCAGATGAATTTTGGATGAAGAAACAGGGGACATGGCGGCGTTTGCCATGTCCCCTGTTTTTCATCAAGTGATTGACATAGAATGGTTTTGTTCGTATAAAACGGATAAGAGGAGAAGACTGTTCTCCTAAAATAGTGTTCGCTCCCTGATATGCGGCTTATAAGTGGTCATGATAACAAATAGTGTCCGCTCCCCGATATGCGGCTTATAAATGTTCGGGATTAAAATTTTCGGCAGCCGGCTGCAGGACTACATATATATTCCCCTGGGCGGGGGACGAAAGGGCAGATTGTCAAAGTGTGTCAATCTCCTGGTTACCTTTGCGGTCAGCGGAATCTGGCACGGGGCGGGTGACAAATATCTGGAATATCGAACTATCCGTAAAAAAGAAAATGATACAGGCCAGCCGACGGGAGAAATCCGGCCGGCTGTTTTCCGCAGAGGAATTTTTCATTATTTTCACAAATATTTAAGGAAGTGTTTCTTGCGCAGTCCGCCGTTTTCGTATACTATGGAGAAAAAAGGAGAGAATGATGAGATACCCAAAATTTTTAAAGGATAACGGAACGATCGGTTTTGTGGCTCCGTCCTTCGGCTGTGCCGCGGAGCCGTACCGGACGGCGTTTGACAATGCGCTCAGACGCTTTTCAAAGATGGGCTACGGGACCTTCCTGGGGGCAAACTGCTATGTAGACTGCGGCGTCGGAATCAGCAACGAGCCGCGGCTGTGCGCTGAGGAGTTAAACGAGGCGTACTGCGGCAGCGGCTGCGACGTGCTGATCTCCTGCGGAGGCGGCGAGCTGATGTGCGAGGTCGTTCCGTACATGGATTTAAAGAGAATCGCGGAGGCAGAGCCGAAGTGGTACATGGGATTTTCGGACAACACGAACTTCACGTTTCTGTCCGCTACCATCTGCGACACGGCGGCCGTGTACGGGCCGTGTGCGGCGGCGTTTGGGATGGAGCCCTGGCATCCGGCTCTGCAGGACGCCCTTGACCTGCTGCGGGGGAAAAAGGATACCTTTAGAGGCTACGACCGGTGGGAGCGGGAGAGCCTTAAGTCTGAGGAGGAACCCCTTATGCCCTACCATGTGACGGAGCCGTCTGTCATTAAGAGCTTTCCGCAGAAGGACGCGCATTTTTCGGGGCGGCTTGTGGGGGGCTGTATGGACTGCCTGGTGAATCTGACGGGAACGGAGTTTGATCATGTGAAGGAATTTAACCGGCGCTACCGAAAGGACGGGCTGATCTGGTTTCTGGAGTCCTGCGACCTTAACATTATGTCCATCCGAAGAGCCGTCTGGCAGATGAAGCATGCGGGATGGTTTTCACATGTCAGAGGCTTTCTGATCGGGCGTCCCCTGTGCCACGGGCAGGAGATGTTCGGCATGGACCAGTACCGGGCGGTGACGGAGCTTCTGGCGGAGTACGGCGTGCCGGTAATTATGGATCTGGACATCGGGCACCTGCCGCCGATGATGCCCGTCATAAGCGGCGGCTACGCCCATGTGTCCTTTGAGGACGGACAGTTTGCGGTCCGGTATGAGTACCGATAGTGCGGTACAGGGAGGAAAATGATGAAAAAGTCTTTTGCTGTTATGCTGGCACTTACTGCAGCTCTTGCGGCCGCACACCCGGAGACGGTGCGCGCGACGGAGAGCGAAGAGGTGGTGATCACACAGGAGGATAAGCCGTATCTGGCGCTTGGGGCGGACCTGTCCGCCGAGGAGCAGCACACGGTGCTTAAGCTGATGGGCATTGAGGCCGGCAATTTTGATTCCTACGATGTGGTCTATGTGAACAATTCGGAGGAGCACGAGTATCTGGACGCCTACGTGCCGAAGGAGAAGATCGGGACGAGAGCGCTCTCCTCGGTGTTTATATGCCTGGAGGAGGAGGGGAAGGGCGTGCACATATCCACGTACAATATCAACTACTGTACGTCCGGCATGTACCGCAACGCCCTTGCCACCGCGGGAATCACCGACGCCAGCATCATTGTGGCGGGGCCCTTTGAAATATCCGGAACGGCGGCTCTCGTGGGAACCTTTAAGGCCTACGAGGAGCTGACCGGGGAGTCACTGGACGAGGGCGTCGTGGATGCGGCGATGGATGAGCTTGTGACAACCGGTGAGCTGGAGCAGTCCATCGACGGGCCGCCGGAGGCGGTGGAGTCGATGATCACGGAGCTTAAGGGCCGCATCGCAAGGGGCGAGCTGGAGACGCCGGAGCAGATTAAAGACGCCATCGGGGAGGTGGCAGAAAATTACGGCATCTCTCTGTCGTCCGAGGATAAGGAGAAGCTTACGGCGCTTCTGGAGAAGCTTAAGGGCCTTGACCTGGACTGGGAGAGCATTGCGGACCAGGCGGCGAATATCGCGGATAAGATCGGCGGCGCCCTTGAGGAGCGCGGGTTTTTCGACGCCATCCGCAGCTTTTTCGAGAAGATCATAGAGGCGATCAGGTCCTGGTTCTCTTAATCCGGTTCTCTTAATATCGAGGAGAATGCCATGCAGCAGGAGAAAAAACCAAAATACGAGGAGCTGACCAGGGATCTGCGGTCGCAGATTCTGGGCGGCGCCATCCGGCCGAAGGATAAGCTGCCGTCGGAGAATGCTCTGGCGGCCAGATACGGGGTGAGCCGCCAGACCGTGCGAAAGGCCTTGGGGATACTGACGCAGGAGGGCTATGTCTACACGGAGCACGGGCGGGGCACCTTCTGCTCGGGGCTTTTAAAAGCCTGCGGGCCGTCAAAAAATATAGCGGTGGTGACCACCTACCTGACCGACTACATATTTCCGCAGGTGATTCAGGGGATTGAGCAGGTGCTTTCGGAGCACGGCTACAGCATCCTTTTAAAGAGCACGAAAAATTCCAGAACGGCCGAGGCCCGCTGTCTGGAGGAGCTTCTGCAAAAGAACATCGACGGGCTCATTATCGAGCCGAGCCGGAGCCATATATTCTGCCGGCACACGCATCTGTACGAAATGCTGGAGCAGTGCGGCATTCCCTGCGTGTTTATCCAGGGAAATTATGCGCAGATGCAGGAGCTGCCGTATATTCTGCTGGATGACTGCAGAGGCGGCTATCTGGCGACGGCGCACCTGACCGGGCTCGGGCACAGGCGCATTGTCGGCGTGTTCAAGTCCGACGACGTGCAGGGGCAGAAGCGCCACAGAGGCTACGCGGACGCCCTGCGGGAGGCCGGAATCGGCTACGATGCGGACCTTGTGATCTGGTATTACACCGAGGACCGGAGGCAGCACCCGTACCAGGAGGTGCGCCGGCTGGCGAAAATGTACCGGCAGCGGCCATTCGACGCGGTTGTGGCCTACAATGACCAGATTGCCGTCGACGTGATCCGGGCTCTTTTGGAGGAGGGGCTTTCCTGCCCCGCGGACGTGTCGGTGACCGGGTACGACGACTCGTATCTCGCCGCCACATGCAGCGTCGGCCTGACTACCGTGGCGCACCCGAAGGAGAGGCTGGGGGAGGCGGCGGCAAACCTGCTTCTTCGCCTGCTGCAGGCTGACGTACCCCTTTCGGAGCGGCAGATTGTGATGGAGCCCAGGCTGATCGTGCGGGACTCCTGCAAAAAAAGAACATAAAGCGCCGGTTTGGGCCGGGGAAACAACCGAAAAAATTAAAAAATACAACTTGTCACATGGTATGTACAAGTTGTATTCTTTTATATATAAATATGAAAAATTTAGAAAAAAACGGGATTGGAGGGCAATTATGGGTGATGCAAAACAGCTGATCGCATCCGGCAAGGCGGTGCTCGGCATTGAGTTCGGATCGACGAGAATCAAGGCGGTGCTGGTGGACGGGGAACACAGGCCCATTGCGGCGGGGGCACACGACTGGGAGAACCGGTATGAGGACGGGCTCTGGACGTACCGCCTTTCGGACATCCGGGAGGGTCTTTTGGACTGTTACCGGAAGCTTGCGGAGGATGTGGAGGAAAGGTACGGCGAAAAGCTGACGAATCTTTCGGCCATGGGATTTTCCGGCATGATGCACGGGTACATGGCGTTTGACAAAAAGGGGGAGCTGCTGGTGCCGTTTCGCACCTGGCGAAACACCGTCACCGGGGAGGCGGCTAAAAAGCTCGGGGAGGCGTTTCACTTCAACATTCCCCAGCGCTGGAGCATCGCCCACCTGTACCAGGCCGTCTTAAACGGCGAGCCCCATGTGGAACGGATCTCTTACATCACGACTCTTGCGGGCTACATACACTGGAAGCTGACCGGAGAGAAGGTGCTGGGCATCGGCGAGGCGTCCGGTATGTTTCCGATTGATTCGGCCAACGGGGACTATGACCGGAAAATGATGGAAGCCTTCGACGCCCTGCCGGAAATTCAGAAAATGCCGTGGAAGCTTTCGGATATTCTCCCGAAGGTGCTTACGGCGGGGGAGAGCGCGGGACAGATCACGCCGGAGGGGGCCGCGTTTCTGGACCCGGACGGCAGGCTTTCTTCGGGCATTCCGCTGGCTCCGCCGGAGGGCGACGCGGGCACCGGCATGGTTGCGACAAACTCCGTGGCGGTGCGCACCGGAAACGTCTCTGCCGGCACGTCGGTGTTTGCGATGGTTGTGCTTAAGGAGCCGCTCATGCAGGTTCACGAGGAGCTGGACATGGTGACGACGCCGGCGGGGGATGCGGTGGCCATGGTGCACTGCAACAACTGCACGTCGGATCTGAACGCCTGGGTGGGGCTGTTTGCGGAGTTTGAGAGACTGTGCGGCAGAGAGCCGGACATGGACGACATTTACGGGAAGCTCTACAACCACGCGCTGACCGGGGATAAGGACTGCGGCGGCCTTGTGGCCTTCAACATGCTCTCGGGGGAGCCGGTGATCGGCTTAAACGAGGGGCGTCCGCTGTTTGTGCGGAAACCGGACGCGAAGATGAACCTGGCCAATTTCATGCGCACCCACCTGTACGCCTCGCTGGCTACCTTAAAAATCGGCTGCGACATCCTTTTTAAGGAGGAGCATGTGAAGGTTGACACACTCTATGGCCACGGCGGCCTGTTTAAGACGAAGGGCGTGGGGCAGCGCATTCTTGCGGCGGCCATGGACGCGCCGGTTGCGGTGATGGAGACCGCCGGGGAGGGCGGTCCCTGGGGCATGGCCATACTGGCGGCTTATATGGTGAACAGGGAGAAGGGCGAGAACCTTGCCGACTACCTGAATAACCGGGTATTCGCGGGGGCGGCCGGGGAAGTGATGGAGCAGGACGAGGCGGACGTGAAGGGCTTTGACGCTTACATGAAGGACTATAGGGCGGCCATTGCAGCGGAGCTTGCGGCCGCCAAAATCTGAGGAGGGACCGATGTTAGAAAATTTGAAAAGAGAAGTATACGAGGCAAATATGGAGCTTCCACGGCGCGGACTTGTCACCTACACCTGGGGGAACGTCAGCGGCATCGACCGAAAAAGCGGCTGTTTTGTCATAAAGCCGGGCGGCGTCAGCTACGATGAGCTTACAGAGGATGACATGGTTGTGGTGGATCTTAACGGAAATACCGTCGAGGGGCGGCTTAAGCCGTCCTCCGACACGAAAACCCATCTGCAGCTCTACCGCAGCTTCGAAGAGATCGGCGGCATTGTGCACACCCACTCGAAGGAGGCGGTGGCCTTCGCCCAGGCGGGGCGGGACATTCCGCTCTACGGTACGACCCACGCCGACTACTTTTTCGGCCCGATTCCGTGCACGAGAAGCCTGACGAAGGAGGAGATCGACGGGGAGTACGAGAAGAACACGGGGCTTGTTATCATAGAGACCTTCGAGACAAGGAGGATTCGCCCGGCATCCACCCCGGGGGTGCTCTGTAAGAACCACGGACCCTTCACCTTTGGGACGGATGCGGCCAACGCCGTTCACAACGCGGTGGTGCTGGAGGAGGTGGCCCGGATGGCGCGTTACACGGAGAGCCTGAATCCGGATGTGAAGCCGGCAGACGACTGCTTAAGAGACCGGCATTATTACCGCAAGCACGGGGAGAACGCCTACTACGGGCAGTGACGGCTGTCTGAAAGTTGACAAAATATAAACAAAGCCATTGTAAATATCAGGTAAAATGATTTATAATAGTCAGGTACAGAGGGATAAAAAACTGTTTTACGGGAGATAAGTTATGAATGGCTTTACGATTATTCTGACGCTGCTGAGCGGCGTGGCGCTTTTTTTGTTCGGCATGTCCCTGATGGGAGACGGATTAAAGAAGGTGGCCGGCAACAAGCTGGAGCTGATTTTGTACAGGCTGACCAACACGCCGGTCAAGGGCGTGCTGCTGGGGACGGTTGTGACGGCGATAATCCAGTCCTCCTCGGCGACCACCGTCATGGTGGTGGGCTTTGTGAATTCCGGCATGATGAAGGTGTCCCAGGCCATCGGCATTATCATGGGGGCCAACATAGGCACCAGCGTGACCGGGTGGATTCTCTGTCTGTCCTACATCGAGGGCTCCGGCGGAATCGCGCAGCTCCTCTCCACCGCAACGATCTCTGCGATTGTGGCGATCGTCGGCATCGTGTTCAAGCTGTTTGTGAAAAAGACCACGTACCGGAACGTGGGAGATATTATGCTGGGCTTTTCGATTCTTATGGTGGGGATGCAGACTATGAGCTCCGCAGTGTCGCCGCTCAAAGAGAACGAGTATTTCGTGGGGCTTCTGACGCGGTTTGAGAACCCGTTTCTCGGCATAATCGTCGGAATTTTTTTTACGGCGGTGCTCCAGAGCGCGTCCGCCTCGGTCGGTATTCTCCAGGCGCTCTCCGTCACCGGGTGCATCTCCTTTGCGACGGCTCTGCCCATCACAATGGGAATCGGCGTCGGAGCGGCCTGTCCGGTGCTCTTATCGTCCATCGGGACCAACAAAAACGGCCGGCGGACCGCGCTGATCTATCTGATCAACGATCTGTTCGGCATGGTGTTCTGGTCCGTTGTGTTCTACTCGGTCAACGCCTTTGTCCGCTTCGACTTTATGGATTACACCATGAGCCCGGTGATGATTGCGCTGATGAACTCGGTATTTCGGCTGGCCACCATTTTGCTGCTCATTCCGTTTATCCGCCACATCGAGAAGCTGGTGTTTGCGCTGATTAAGGATACGAAGGAGGATATGGAGGAGCAGGCGGACTTCGATCTTCTGGAGGAGCGCTTTCTTGTGTACCCGGATCTTGCCATCACCCAGAGCCACACCGCGATGAACGGCATGGCCAGGAAGGCCCGCAAAAATATTTACCGGGCGCTGTCTCTTCTTAAGGAGTATTCGGAGGAGAAGTTCAACAAGGTGCAGGAGAAGGAGAACCTGATCGACAAGTACGAGGACCGGCTCGGGACGTACCTCATGCAGCTTACGGGACACGAGATGTCCATGGCCCAGACGAAGCAGGTGTCCAAATTTCTGCACACCATCAGCGATTTCGAGCGGCTCGGAGACCACGCGGTGAATATTTCCGAGGTGGCGAGGGAGCTGACGGACAAGAGCATCCGCTTCTCGGACTCGGCGCGGTATGAGATCGGCCTTCTGGAGGAGGCGGTGTGCGAGATCGTGAGTCTGACCGTGAACGCCTTCTGCGAGGACAACCTGGCCATCGCGGCCCGGGTGGAGCCGCTGCGGGAGCTGATCGGGATTATGTGCAACGATATGAAGAACCATCACGTCAGGCGGCTGCGGGAGGGCCGGTGTGAGATCCGGCAGGGCTTTGGCTTCAACGATCTGCTGACCAACTACGAGCGCATTGCGGCCCACTGCTCCAACATTGCGGTGGCCATGATTGAGCTGGAGACGGCGGACTTCGACACCCACGAGTATCTGAAGAGCGTGCGGGAGATGAAGAACGAGAACTATACGGCCTGCTTTAAGGAGTATGAGAGCAGATACCGCATTTCCATGTCGAAGCAGAAGCGCGTGCTGGCGGATGCCGCCCGAAAGTCGGAAGCGGAGGCGGAGGAGAAGAAGGGGAAGGAGAGCAGGACAAAAGCCGGCAAGGCCATGAAGGAGAAGGCGGCCGGAAAGAAAAAGAAGGTACATGCAAAATAGAAAATAGCGCACATAGCGGAGGGCTGTCATTTTTTTCGTGACAGCCCTCTATCTGTCCCATTTATTACTCACATAATGTGCGATAATGTCTCCAGTTGAAGGCTTACAGAAAAAATCAGCAAAGGAGACATAATATGAAAGGTTATCCGGTAGAGAGTGGGTATATGGGATATGTGGACGGTCAGTATATGCTGTTTGCGGACGAGGGCGATTATATGGAAATGATGGAGGCTGTCTGCGGAGAGTAGTGCGGGGAATCGAATACAGGAATTGAATTTCTGCGGACATTCATATATAATATAGTTATTGATTTTTATCTGCGAAGCAGACAGTAAGGAGATGACAGGAAATGAAGCAGGAAATTGAAGTTTCAGGGCCGGCGAAGGCGCTTCGGCTGCGCCCCTACGAGCATCGGGCGAAATATTACGAGACGGACCAGATGGGCATCATCCATCACAGCAACTATGTAAAGTGGATGGAGGAGGCGCGCATGGATCTCATGGATCAGATCGGTCTCAACTATAAGGAGATGGAGACGATGGAGATCATAAGCCCCGTTCTCTCAATCTCCGTCGAGTATCACAGTATGGTGCATTTTGACGAGGTTGTGGTGATCCAGACGAAGCTGGTCAGGTACAACGGCATTAAGATGGAGGTGGAGTACGTCATGACCGACCGGGAGACGGGAGAGCTTCGCACTACGGGAAGGAGCAGTCACTGCTTTCTGACCCGCTCCGGCAAGCCGATTTCACTGAAGCGCTCCTACCCGGAGCTGGACACGAAGTTTTTCGAAGCCAGGGGAGCCGAAGAGGCGCTGTAAGGGCGGCGTGAGCCCGTGGAATATGGTCGATATTGTATGGAAAAAGGAGAGACGGACATGATAGCAGAGAGACTGGCGGCGCTGCGCCGGGAGATGGCAAAGCGCGGCATAGCAGTTTACATTGTTCCGACGGCGGATTTTCACGAGTCCGAGTATGTGGGAGAGTATTTTAAGGCGCGGGCCTTTATCACGGGCTTTACCGGGTCTGCGGGGACGGCGGTTGTGACCATGACGGAGGCGGGGCTGTGGACGGACGGAAGATATTTCGTGCAGGCTGCGGCTCAGCTTGAGGACTGTGTCACCCTCTATAAGATGGGCGAGGAGGGCGTTCCCACGGTCGACGAGTACGTGGAGCGCATTCTTAAGGACGGCGAAACCATCGGCTTTGACGGCCGCGTGGTGAACGCCGGCTGGGGGAAGAAGCTTTGCGCGATTGCGGATAAAAAGGGCGGCGCGCTTTCGGTGGACGAGGATCTGATCGGCCTGATCTGGACGGACCGTCCGGCGCTCTCCGCAGAGCCGGTCCGCCTGCTGGACCTTTGCTACACGGGAAAGAGCACGAAGGACAAGCTCTCAGACGTGCGTGCGGCCATGGCGGAGACAGGGGCGGACTGGCATCTGCTCACATCCCTCTACGACATTGCCTGGCTTTTGAACGTGCGGGGAAACGACATCAGCTATGTGCCGGTGGTGCTTTCGTACCTGGCCGTCTCGAAGGATGCGTGCATCTGGTTCGTGCAGGAGAAGGCAGCCGACGACGGAATTCTTTCATATATGAAGGAGAACGGCATTGAGGTGCGGCCGTATGAGAGCTTCTACGATTTTGCAGGGAGTCTGTCCGGAGGAAAGGTGCTCATTGACGAGGCGATCGTCAACTACCGGATACGAAGCAGCATAGGAGATGCGGTTGCTGTTGTGGCGGACAAAAATCCGGAAGAGCTGATGAAGGCGGTAAAAAACGAGACGGAGCTTGCAAACACAAAAAGAGCCCACGTAAAGGACGCTGTGGCCATGTGCCGCTTTATGTATTGGCTGAAGAAGAACATCGGCTCGGTTTTGATGACGGAGCTCTCGGTGACGGAATATCTGTATCAGCTGCGTAAGGAGCAGGAGGGCTTCCTGGACTTGAGCTTTGAGACGATCTGCGGCTACGGGGCCCACGGCGCCATCGTCCACTACGCGGCTACGCCGGAGTCGGACGTGCCTCTTGCGCCGTCCGGTCTGCTTCTGGTGGACTCCGGCGGGCACTATCTGGAAGGGACGACGGACATCACGCGCACCTTCGCCCTGGGAGACATCACAGAGGAGATGCGGGCCAACTACACGAGAGTGCTGCGCTCCAACCTGAACCTTTCGAACGTGCGTTTTCTGAAGGGCTGCAACGGCATGAATCTGGACATCATAGCAAGGGAACCGCTGTGGGAGGCAGGGCTTGACTATAAGCACGGCACGGGCCACGGCGTGGGCTATGTGCTGAATGTCCACGAGGGGCCGAACTCCTTCCGCTGGAAGCAGACGCCGGGAAGATCCGAGGAGCACACCATTGAGCCGGGGATGATTACGACGGACGAGCCGGGCATCTACATCGAGGGACAGTACGGCATCCGCCTGGAGAACGAGCTTGTCTGCCGTGAGGGGGAGAAGAACGAGTACGGGCAGTTTCTGTTTTTTGAGAATATCACTTACGTGCCGTTTGATCTGGACGCAGTCGATGCGGAGCAGCTGACGGCCACAGAGCGCGGGCGGCTGAATACATACCACGCCGCGGTTTTTGAGACGGTGGGGCCGCTTCTTGGCGAGGAGGAGCGGCGCTGGCTCAAAGAGGCCACGCGGGCGGTATAAATATATTATATATTATAAATAGGAAAGAGAAGAAATCATGAGCAAAAAACTGGTGCTGATCGACGGACACAGTATATTGAACCGGGCGTTTTTCGGGCTGCCCGACCTGACGAACTCCGAGGGGGTGCACACCAACGCGGTGTACGGCTTTTTAAACATCCTCTTTAAAAAAATCGAGGAGGAGCGGCCGGATTATCTGACCGTGGCATTTGACGTGCACGCGCCCACCTTCCGCCATAAAATGTACGGGGCGTACAAGGGGACGAGAGGGCCGATGGACGATTCGCTGCGCCAGCAGGTGCCGCTCATGAAGGAGATGTTAAGCGCCATGGGGGTGCGCATCCTGGAGATGGAGGGCTACGAGGCGGACGATGTGCTTGGGACGCTCTCCGTCATGGGGGAGCAGGCGGGCCTTGAGGTGTCGGTTGTGTCGGGCGACCGGGATCTTTTACAGCTTGCCACCGACCATGTGAAAATCCGCATTCCGAAAACGAAGAAGACCGGGACGGAGATCGAGGACTACTACGCCGACGACGTGCGGGCCCGCTACCAGGTGTCGCCCCGGGCGTTTATCGACGTGAAGGCGCTGATGGGCGACGCCTCGGACAATATTCCTGGGGTGCCGGGCATCGGTGAGAAGACGGCCACGGCGCTCATCGCAAAGTACGGAAGCATTGAGGAAGTGCACGGGCACGCGCCCGAGGTGCGGCCGCCCCGGGCCTCCAAAAACATTGTGGAGTTCTGGGATCAGGCGGTGATGAGCAAGGAGCTTGCCACAATCATAACCGACGTGCCGCTGGAGTACGATTTTGCGGAGGCGGCCATCTCCGGCGCACAGGCGCTCTACACCGAGGAGGCGTATCTGTTGTGTAAGCGGCTGGAATTTAAGAATCTGCTGCCGCGGTTTCAGACGGATGTGCCAGAGACCGACGTCTGCGCACATTTTCGCATTGTGAGAAGCAGAAGCGAGGCGGAGGAGGTGTGGGAGAGGGCCGGTCATAAGCCGCTTTCGTTTTATTTCGCGGAAGGGGAGAAGGGCGCTCCCTTTGCGGCTCTTGCGGTCACCTTCTCCGAGGAGGACAGCTATCTGATGCCGGTGGGGCCTGAGCTGACCTGCGGCTATCTGACCGGACGGCTTCTCTCTGAGGAGGACCGCCTTCTCATTGCGCCTGAGCTGAAGCAGGCGCTGAAATATCTGCCCTTTGGGGAGAGCGACGCAAAGGCGATGGGCTGGGAGCGCTACGAGAAGCAGAGGGGGCGCTTTTTTGACCGGACTGTGGCGGCGTACCTCTTGAATCCTCTCACCGGCTCCTACCCTTACGAGGACGTGGCGAAGAATTTCCTGAGAATTATGGTTCCGTCCCGCGCCGATCTGCTCGGAAAGCAGACCATTGCGCAGGCGCTGGCAGGTGCGGAAGGGGAGAAGGAGGCGCTTGCGGCGGCCTGCTACGAGACCTGGACGGCCTTTAAGAGCTGGCCGGTGCTCAGGGAGCAGCTTGAGAATACGGGGATGCTGCAGCTGTTTTCGGAGGTGGAGATGCCCCTGGTCTTTGTGCTCTCGGATATGGAGCGGGCGGGCATCTGCCTGAACACAAAAGAGCTTAAGCGCTACGGCGGGGAGCTGTCGGTGTCCATCGCGGCTCTGGCACAGAAGATTTACGATCAGGCGGGGGAGGAGTTCAACATCAATTCCCCGAAGCAGCTGGGCGTCATCCTGTTTGAGAAGCTGGGGCTTCCGAACGGAAAGAAGACGAAGACGGGCTTTTCCACTTCGGCTGAGGTGCTGGACCGTCTTGCGCCGGAATACCCCATTGTGTCGGACATTCTGGAGTACCGGCAGCTTTCCAAGCTGAAATCCACCTACGCGGACGGCCTGGTGAACGACGTGGAGGCGGACGGAAGGATTCACACCACCTTCAACCAGACGATCACCGCCACTGGCCGGCTCAGCAGCACGGAGCCGAATCTGCAGAATATTCCGATCCGCATTGAGCTGGGAAAGCTGATCCGCAAGGTATTTTACCCGAAGGAGGGCTGTCTGTTTATCGACTCCGACTACTCCCAGATTGAGCTGAGGCTGCTGGCCCACATGTCGGGGGATAAGAATCTGCTGCAGGCCTTCGCGGAAAATCAGGATATTCACAGAAGTACCGCCTCTCTCGTGTTCCACACGCCCTTTGATGAGGTGACGGATCTGCAGCGGCGCAGCGCAAAGGCGGTGAATTTCGGTATCGTCTACGGCATCAGCGCGTTTGGGCTTGCGCAGGATCTCGGCATCGGAAGGACCGAGGCACAGTCGTATATCGACCGCTATTTTGAGACTTACCCGAGCATCCACGCCTTTCTGGAAAAGACGGTAACGGACGCAAAGGAGAAGGGCTATACGAGAACGCTGTCCGGAAGAATCCGCCCGATTCCGGAGCTTACGTCCAAAAATTTTATGCAGAAGCAGTTCGGGGAGCGGGTGGCGATGAATGCCCCGCTGCAGGGGACGGCGGCGGATATTATTAAGGTGGCGATGGTGCGGGTGCACGACAGACTGATCCAGGAGGGCTTTCGCTCAAGGCTGATTCTGCAGGTGCACGACGAGCTTCTGATTGAGACAGAGGAGTCCGAGCGGGACGCGGTGCAGGCTCTTTTGGAGGAGGAGATGCGGGGAGCGGCCAGCCTTGACGTGGAGCTTGCGGTTGGTACGGCCTGCGGCTACAACTGGTACGACGCACACTAGAAAGAGGAGGAGACGGATGCGTTTCATTGGAATTACGGGGGGCGTGGGCGCCGGAAAGTCCGAGATCCTTGGGTATCTTAAGGAGCAGAGAGGAATCCGGGTGATGCTTGCAGACGAGATCGCTCATGCGCTTATGGAGCCGGGCACTCCGGTGTATTCTGGCATATGCCGGGAGTTTGCCGTGGAGGATCTCTTTTTCGGGGAGGGAGACGGGAAGGGACGGCCCTTTGACAGGGGAAAGCTTGCCCGCATGATTTTTTCCGACAGCGAAAAGAGGGCGCGCTTAAACGCCGTCGTGCATCCGGCCGTGCGGGAATATGTCAGAGAGCAGGCGGCGCTTTTGCGCGGACAGTCCGGGGTATCGCATCTTTTTTTTGAGGCGGCGCTGTTAATTGAAGAAAACTATGGTGCAATTTGTGACGAACTCTGGTATATTTATACGAGTGAGGAGGTTCGCCGTGGGCGGCTGAAAGCGTCGAGGGGTTATACGGACGACAGAATTGATCAGATTTTTGCCAGCCAGCTGCAGGAGTCAGAGTACCGCAGGGCCTGTAAGACGGTCATTGACAATGACGGCGCGTGGGAGCAGACGAGAGAGCAGCTGGAATCAGCTTTGAGGAGAGTGTCAGATGAGTAACGTATTTGGTTTGGATATTGGAACCCGCAATGTGGTGGGGACGGTTGGGTACTGCACGCAGGACGGCGAGTTTATCGTCGTGGCGCAGCATGTCCGGCAGCATGAGACGCGCGCGATGCTGGACGGGCAGATTCACGACATCGGCCGCGTTGCCCGCACAATAAGCGAGGTGAAGGCGGAGCTGGAGTCACAGATCGGTATGCCGCTCACGGAAGTGTGTATCGCGGCCGCGGGCCGTGTGCTTAAGACCGTGACGACCCATGTGGAGTATGAGTACGCGGAGGAGACGGTGGTGACCGGCGAGGACATACACACCTTAAATCTGCTGGGGGTGGAGACGGCCCAGGCGGAGCTTAAGGAGAAGAACGACACCAACTACAAGTTCTACTGTGTCGGCTACTCGGTTGTGAAATATTATCTGAACGACGAGATTTTCATCAATCTGGAGAGCCACAAGGCGAACAAGATCGGCGAGGACATTATCGTGACGTTTCTGCCGGAGGACGTGGTGGACGGGCTGTACGCGGCTGTAGGGCAGGCGGGGCTTGCCGTGGCAAATATGACGCTGGAGCCGATTGCCGCCATCAACGTGGCGATCCCGGAGCATTTCCGTATGCTGAACATCGCGCTGGTGGATGTGGGGGCCGGCACCTCCGATATATGCATCACAAGGGACGGCAGCATTATCGCCTACGGCATGATCTCCTGTGCGGGGGACGAACTGACGGAGATTATCGTGCAGCATTACCTGGTGGACTTTCGGATGGCGGAGGCGATGAAGGTCGCCTCCACGACGGAGGAGGAGATCACCTACGAGGACATTATGAGCATCAGCCACACCATCCCGGTGGAGGAGCTGTGGGAGCTGATCGATCCGGTTGTGGACCGGATTACGCTGGAGGTGGCCACCAGGATTAAGGAGTTAAACGGCGATAAGACGGTGAGCGCCTGCTTTGTGGTGGGCGGAGGCGGAAAGGTCCACGGCTTTACCGAGCGCCTGTCGGAGTACCTGGAGCTGCCCCAGGAGCGGGTGGCGCTGCGGGGCGAGGAGGTGCTGCGGGAGGTGATCTTTGAGCAGGAGGACATCCGCAAGGACCCGCTGCTTGTGACCCCGATCGGAATCTGCTTAAACTACTATGAGCAGAAGAACAACTTTATTATGGTGAAGTTCAACGGCGAGCGCTTAAAGCTCTACGACAACAACCGGCTCACCATCGTGGACGCCGCGCTGCAGGCGGGATTCCCGAACGATATGCTGTTCCCGCGGCGGGGGATGCCGATCAATTTTACGGTGAACGGCTCCGCCCGGATTGTCCGCGGGGAGGCGGGGGAGGCGGCCATCGTTCTGATGAACGGCCAGACCGCCCACATCAACACGCCGCTTGAGCCCAACTGCGAGATTGTCATTGAGCCTTCCACCACGGGGGAGGCGGCGGTGTACACCGTCGGACAGCTGGATGAGTACGGCCGCATTGAGATGTCCGTCATTATCAACGGACAGACCGTGGTGTGTCCGAAGCTGGTGGAGGTCAACGGAAGCCTGGAGCCTGCCTCTTACGAGATTAAGGAAGGCGATGTGATCGAGACGAGAAATTACTACACGGTGGGCCAGATCATTGAGCTTATGGACGTGCAGATCGACCCGGAGGAGGAAATTTTCGTAAATAACAAGCCGGCGGACTATGAGACGCTTGTCTACGACAATTTCTCCATTGACTGGAACGTGCTTTCTTCAGGGGAATCCGGGCAAAAGCAGGAGGAGCCTGCGGCGCCGTCTTCCCCGAAGGAGAAGCCGAAGAGAAGGAGACGCTGGATGAGAGAGGTTCCGGACGAGGAGAAGCAGGAGGAGCCTGCGCCTGCCGAAGAGGCTGCGCCGGAACCGGAGAGCCCGCCGGAGGCTGCGCCGGAACCGGTTTCTGTGCCGGAGCCGGCGGCGAGAAGCTGCTTTGTGACGGTAAACGGCGAGCGGGTGGAGCTGATGGGAAAGGAGCGCTATATTTTCGTGGATATTTTTGACCGGATCACCTTTGATCTGACCGCAGGGCAGGGGCGGGCGATCGCGACACTCGTAAACGGAGACAACGCGCAGTTTTCGCAGGAGCTTAAGGACGGAGACCGCATTGATCTGTACTGGAAACAGGGATGAAATCATTATGTTAGAATTGTGTAGTATTGTCAGCGGAAGCAGCGGCAACTGTATCTGCGTGGGGTCGGATGCAAATCACGTTCTGATCGACGCGGGAATCAGCGGAAAGCGGATTGCAGAAGGCCTTTCGGCCATAGATCTGGACTGCAGAGATCTGGATGGTATTCTCGTCACCCACGAGCACATCGACCACATCGCGGGGCTTGGGGTGATGGCCAGACGCTACGGCCTTCCGATTTATGCCACAAAGGAGACGATTGCGGCCATCGGGAAGATATCCTCCGTCGGAAAAGTTGACAGCGGGCTGTTTTGTGAGATTCGGCCCGGGGAGGAGTTTGTGATCGGAGATCTGACCGTCATGCCGATTTCCATATCTCACGACGCCGCAAACCCGGTGGCGTACCGCATTGAGAGCGGCGGACATAAGATGGCGGTGGTGACGGATCTGGGAACTTACACAGAGGAGCTTGTCGGACAGCTTCAGGGGCTGGACGGCCTTCTGCTGGAGGCGAATCACGATATACATATGCTGGAGACCGGTATCTATCCGTATCCGTTAAAGCGGCGGATTATGGGGGACAGAGGCCATCTGTCCAACGAGAGCAGCGGACGGCTCCTGGGGGAGCTTCTGCACGATCACTTCGGCGGTGTGCTTTTAGGTCATCTGAGTAAGGAGAACAACTACGAGGAGCTTGCCTACGAGTCGGTCCGGCTGGAGGTTACGATGGGCGACAACCCGTACCGGGCAGAGGATTTCCCGATTCATGTGGCAAAGCGGGATGCGGTGTCGCCGGTGCTCAGGGCGATGTAAAGGAGAATAACAATGAACAAGGTAATTATTACAGTTGTAGGAAAAGATACCGTCGGCATCATAGCAAAGGTGTGCACGTATCTGTCGGACAGCGGCGTGAATGTGCTTGACATTTCCCAGACGATTGTGTCCGGGTATTTCAATATGATGATGATTGTGGATATGAGCGCGGCAAACAAGTCGTTTGCCGAAGTATCCGAACAGCTGGACGCGCTGGGGGATCAGATCGGCGTGTCGGTGAAGTGCCAGAAGGAAGAGATCTTTTTGAAGATGCACAGAATATAAGTGAGGTAGAGTATGATAAACATTGGCGAAGTGATCGAGACGAACCAGATGGTGGAGCGGGAGAATCTCGATGTGCGCACCATCACGCTGGGCATCAGCCTTCTGGACTGTGCGGACGCCGATTGCGGCCGGCTCAACGAGAAAATATACAACAAGATTACGTCGCTGGCGAAGGATCTGGTAAAGACCGGCGAGGCGATTGAGAACAACTACTGTATTCCAATCGTGAACAAGCGCATTTCGGTGACGCCGATTGCGGTTGTGGGAGGTTCGGCCTGCCGGTCGCCGGAGGATTTTGTGACGGTGGCAAAGACTATGGATCAGGCGGCAAAGGAGGTGGGCGTAAACTTTATCGGCGGCTACTCCGCTCTTGTGTCAAAGGGGATGACCGCCGCGGACGAGAATCTGATCCGCTCCATTCCGCAGGCGCTTAAGGTGACGGACGTGGGGTGCATCTCCGCGTATCTTGGGTCCACGAAGACGGGCATCAACATGGACGCGGTGCGCCTGATGGGAGAGATTATTAAGGAGACGGCGGAGGCCACGAAGGAGAACGACTCCCTGGGCTGCGCGAAGCTTGTGGTGTTTTGCAACGCGCCGGACGACAATCCCTTTATGGCGGGGGCGTTCCACGGGGTGACGGAGGCGGAGGCCGTCATAAATGTCGGGGTTTCCGGGCCGGGCGTGGTAAAGACGGCACTTGAGAAGGTGCGCGGGGAGAGCTTTGAGGTGCTGTGCGAGACGATCAAGAAGACCGCCTTTAAGGTGACGAGAGTGGGACAGCTTGTGGCGCAGGAGGCCTCGAAGCGGCTTAATGTGCCTTTTGGCATTATCGATCTCTCTCTTGCGCCGACGCCTGCGGTTGGGGACTCGGTGGCGGACATTCTCTGTGAAATCGGGCTGGAGCACGCGGGTGCGCCGGGAACTACGGCCGCCCTTGCTCTTTTAAACGACCAGGTGAAGAAGGGCGGCATTATGGCCTCCTCCTACGTGGGCGGCCTTTCCGGCGCGTTTATACCGGTGAGCGAGGACCAGGGGATGATTAACGCCGTGACCGACGGGGCGCTGTCTTTGGAGAAGCTGGAGGCCATGACGTGCGTCTGCTCGGTGGGGCTTGACATGATCGCCGTGCCGGGGACCACGAAGGCCACCACAATATCCGGCATCATCGCGGACGAGATGGCCATCGGGATGATCAACCAGAAGACGACGGCGGTGCGGCTGATTCCGGTAGTCGGAAAAGGCATCGGGGAGACGGTGGAATTCGGCGGCCTTTTGGGCTATGCGCCGATTATGCCGGTGAACCCCTTCGGCTGCGACGCGTTTGTGAACCGCAGAGGGCGCATTCCCGCGCCGGTGCATTCTTTTAAAAACTGATTTCGCAACAAGGAGGGCAACAGCATGGAAAAGCATATTTTAAGCGAAGAGCTGGGCGCGACCACTTACCCGGGCCGCGGCATTGTGATCGGAAGGAGTGCGGACGGCGCGAAGGCCGTTTGTGCCTACTTTATTATGGGGCGGAGCGTCAACAGCAGAAACCGCATTTTTATGGAGGACGGCGAGGGTATCCGAACCCAGGCATATGACCCGGCTAAGCTCACGGACCCGAGTCTTGTGATCTATGCGCCGGTGCGGGTGCTTGGCAACAAGACGATCGTGACAAACGGCGATCAGACCGACACGATCTATGAGCTGATGGACAGGCAGCAGACCTTCGAGCAGGCGCTGCGCACAAGAGAGTTCGAGCCGGACGCGCCCAACTACACGCCGCGTATCTCCGGCATCCTGCACGTCGAAAACGGCACGTACAATTACGCCATGTCGATTTTAAAGAGCGAAAGCGGCAGGCCCGGTTCCTGCAATCGGTTCACCTTTGCCTACTCAAGCCCGGCGGCGGGGGAGGGGCATTTCATCCATACCTACATGGGCGACGGCGACCCGCTCCCGAGCTTTGAGGGGGAGCCGGCACTGGTGGAGATTGCGGGCGATATCGACCGGTTCACAGAGACGGTGTGGAACAGCTTAAACGAGGAAAACCGGGTGTCTCTGTTTGTGCGGTTTATCGACATTGCAGACGGCACTTACGAGTCCCGGATTGTGAACAAAAACAGTTAGAGAAAATTCAAAAAGACAGGAGAACGATCATGCAGGAATACGAACTGAAATACGGCTGCAACCCGAACCAGAAGCCTTCCCGAATCTACGTGGAGGAGGGAGAGCTTCCGATTAAGGTGCTCTGCGGAAGAGCCGGCTATATCAACCTTTTGGACGCTTTAAACGGCTGGCAGCTTGTGCGGGAGCTAAAGCGCGCCACCGGCCTGGCTGCGGCCGCCTCCTTTAAGCATGTGTCGCCGGCGGGGGCCGCGGTGGGTCAGCCGCTGACCGATGTGGAGAAGAAGATCTACTGGGTGGACGACATGGATATTTCCTTCTCGCCGCTGGCAAACGCCTACATCCGGGCCAGAGGAGCGGACCGCATGTCCTCCTTCGGGGATTTTATCGCTCTCTCGGACGTGTGCGACGAGAGCACGGCGCTTGTGATTAAGCGGGAGGTGTCCGACGGCGTGATCGCGCCGGGCTACACCGACGAGGCGCTTGCAATCTTAAAGCAGAAGAAAAACGGAAGCTACTGTGTCATCGAGATTGATCCTTCCTACGAGCCGGCGAAGACGGAGCGAAAGGACGTCTTCGGCATCACCTTTGAGCAGGGAAGAAACGAGCTTGTGATCGGCGATGGCTTTTTCGACAACATCGTGACGGAGAACCGAAAGCTTACGGCGCAGGCGAAGATCGACCTGGCGGTTGCGATGATTACCTTAAAGTACACCCAGTCCAACTCCGTCTGCTACGTGAAGGGCGGACAGGCAGTGGGAATCGGCGCAGGGCAGCAGTCGCGCATTCACTGCACGCGCCTGGCCGGGCAGAAGGCCGACAACTGGTGGCTGCGCCAGTCGCCGCAGGTGCTTGGACTTTCCTTTGTGGACGGCATTAAGAGGGCGGACAGAGACAACGCCATTGATCTCTACATCGGAGAGGACTGCATGGCCGTTCTGGCGGACGGCGCCTGGGAGCACATTTTTAAGGAGAAGCCGGCGGTGTTTACCCCGGAGGAAAAGCGGGCGTGGCTGGATAAAAATACCGACGTGGCTCTGGGCTCCGACGCCTTCTTCCCCTTCTGGGACAACATCGAGAGAGCCCACAGAAGCGGCGTCCGCTATGTGGCGCAGCCGGGCGGCTCCGTGCGGGACGACAACGTGATTGAGACCTGCAATAAGTACGGCATTGTGATGAGCTTTACCGGAATCCGGCTGTTCCACCACTGATCTGCGAAACGGCGGGACAGGGAGCGGGCTCTACGGCTCCATGTGGAGCCGCATCCCGTCCCGGTAATCCTTCGGCGAGACGCCGTACTCTTTCTTAAAGGCCCGGTAGAAGCTGGAGTAATCCCCGAAGCCGAAGGTCTCATACACTTCTGTAATGCTTTTTGCGCCCACAATGGCCTGCCTGCACCGGGCAAGCCTTTTTTTCGTGATGTACTGATGGACCGACATGCCGAGACTGTCCTTGAACAGGTGGGCAATGTAGTAGCGGCTTGCGTAAAATTCCCCGGAGAGCCGGACAAGGGAGAGATCCTCCTCCAGGTGCTCCTCGATAAAGAGGGCGATCTTTCGGCAGAGGGCCGGGTCTGCCGCCGGGGCCAGAGGATGGCGCATCCGATATACCGTCCGGTTGATGTGCAGGATCAGATCGTTCACTAAAAGCGGAATTCTGGCGTCGCACCCGAAGCCTGCGGTCTGCATCTCCTCCAGCAGCTGCAGCATCCGGGACTGAAATTCGTTGCAGGTGATCCGGTCGGTGTGGAGGCGATACGCCCCTGCGGTCTGGCTGTCCGTCAGGTACATGTAGGAGTCGGAGAGCCGGCGAAGGCCGGCGAAGTACGCCTGGCTGATCCAGAACACAAACCGGCGGTAGGGCACGCGAAAGCTGTGGATCACCGGTCGGTGCAGAAGCGCCGGAGGGATCATGAGAATGTCGCCCTCTTCCATGGAAAAGCTCTGCTCCCCCGCCTGTATGTCCACATCCCCCTCCAGAAAAAAGTAAAATTCATAGTAGTCGTGGCTGTGCCACTCCACCGGCGCAAGGCTGCGGTCGCTGTAGAAGTACAGCTCGAAGTCCTCGGAGAGCATGTGCTGCCTTGTCTGAAATTCCGATTGCAGTCTGTGTTTCATATCCTTTCCTGTCCTGTCCTTTTCTTTCCTTTCCTGCGGCTGTCTTTTTGTCCTCTGTCTCTATTAAAATACAAAAGGGCTTCCCTGACAAGTACAATATAACAATTTTTGCAATGTATGCAACAAGCGTGCCAATGGCTATTTCAGACAATTTCTCTATAATGAAAGACAGGTAACACGGATGTTTTTTGGAAAGGATCGGATATGAATCAGATACTGGAACGAATCGGAGAGATCGGGATTGTCCCGGTTGTGGTGCTGAAAGACGCGAAGGATGCGCTGCCGCTTGCGGATGCGCTCTGCAGAGGCGGGCTGCCCTGCGCGGAGGTGACCTTTCGCACGGCTGCGGCGGAGGAATCCATCCGCGCGATGACGGAGGCGTTTCCTGAGATGCTGGTGGGGGCGGGCACGGTGTTAAACGCCGGCCAGGCGGACCGGGCGGCGTCTGCGGGGGCCGGGTTTATCGTAAGCCCGGGGTTTAATCCCAACACGGTAAAGCACTGTGTGGAGAAGGGGCTTTTGATGGTGCCGGGCTGTTCGACCCCAAGCGACGTGGAGCAGGCGCTGGAATACGGGCTTAAGACGGTCAAATTTTTTCCGGCGGAGGCGGCGGGGGGCCTTAAGATGATAAAGGCATTGCCCGCGCCCTACGGAAGCCTCAGGTTTATGCCCACCGGAGGCATAAACCAGAGCAATGTGAGAGATTACCTGGCCTGCGGCAGTGTGCTGGCCTGCGGAGGCAGCTGGATGGTAAAGAGCGAGCTGGTGGAGGCGCAGAAATTTGACGAGATTGCAGAGCTTGCACGGGAGTGCGTGGATATTGTGAGAGAAAGCAGGAGGAAATGAGATGGCAGAGGTAGTTACATTCGGAGAGCTGATGCTGCGGCTTGCGCCGGAGGGA
This sequence comes from uncultured Lachnospiraceae bacterium, assembly GCA_949740385.1. GTDB lineage: Bacteria > Bacillota > Clostridia > Lachnospirales > Lachnospiraceae > Roseburia. The sequence continues at coordinate 11,963 of CATJJD010000217.1, read as the reverse complement.
TACAATCGTTTTGTGCAGGCGGACAGGCTTTGCGCATCATTTGGGGGAGGAGAGTCAAACGTTGCGGTGTCTCTGGCAAACTACGGCTTTGACGCGTCCTTTGTCACAAAGCTGCCGGAGCACGAGATCGGGCAGGCGGCGGTCAACTCCTTAAGAAGATACGGCGTGGACACGTCCGCCATCGTCCGGGGCGGAGAGCGGGTGGGAATCTACTATCTGGAAAAAGGCGCTTCCCAGAGGCCGTCGAAGGTCATCTACGACCGTGCGGGCTCCGCGATTGCAGAGGCTGCGCCGACGGAGTTTGACTGGAGAAAAATACTGGACAAAGCAAGGTGGTTTCACTTTACGGGAATCACGCCGGCTTTAAACGACCGGGCGGCCGCAATCTGTCTTGACGCGGTGAAGACGGCGAAGGAGCTGGGGGTGACGGTATCCTGCGATCTGAATTACCGAAACAGGCTCTGGAGTAAGGAGAAGGCCCGTCAGGTGATGGGGGAGCTCTGTCAGTATGTGGACGTGTGCATCGCAAACGAGGAGGACGCGGCGGATGTGTTCGGCATCCGGGCGGCGGATACCGACGTGACGGCGGGCTCTGTAAACCGCGAGGGCTACCGGGATGTGGCAGGGCAGCTTAAGGAACGCTTCGGCTTCTCGAAGGTGGCCATCACGCTGCGGGAGTCGATTTCCGCCAGCGACAACAACTGGTCGGCGATGCTTTTGGACGGAAACGATTATTTTTTCAGCAAAGCATACGCCATGCACATTGTGGACCGCGTGGGCGGCGGGGACAGCTTCGGCGGCGGGCTGATTGCGGCGTCGCTCCTGGGCTTCGGCCCGCAGGAGACAATCGAGTTCGCGGCGGCGGCATCCTGCTTAAAGCACACGATTGAGGGCGACTATAACATGGTGACAAAGGAAGAGGTGTTAAAGCTTTCGGGCGGCGACGGCTCCGGGCGGGTGCAAAGATAGCGGCACAGAGAGGAGAAAAATTGCGATGGAAATGACACTGCGGTGGTACGGTTCGAAGTTCGACACCGTCACATTAAAACAGATCAGGCAGATTCCGGGGGTGACCGCTGTGATCACCACACTCTACGACACAAAGCCGGGGGAGGTGTGGAGCAGGGCGCGCATAAGAGAGATGAAGAGCGAGGTGGAGGCGGCAGGCCTTCGCGTTGCGGGCATTGAGAGCGTGAATGTCTCCGACGCCATAAAGACCGGGGCGGAGGGAAGAGACCGGGACATCGAGGCCTACATTGAGACGCTTCAAAATCTCGGAGAGGAGGGCATCCGCCTTGTCTGCTACAATTTCATGCCGGTGTTCGACTGGACGAGGACGGAGCTGGCAAGAGTGCGGCCGGACGGCTCCACGGTGCTCGCCTACACAAAAGAGGCGGTGGACGCCCTGGACCCGGAAAAAATGTTTGCGTCCATCGCCGGCGACATGAACGGCGCGGTAATGCCGGGCTGGGAGCCGGAGCGCATGGAGCATGTGAAGGAGCTGTTTGCGCTCTACCGGGACGTGGACGACGAAAAGCTCTTTGAGAACCTGAAATATTTTCTGGAAAAAATCATGCCGGTGTGCGGCCGCTACGATATCAATATGGCAATTCACCCGGACGATCCGGCCTGGAGCGTCTTTGGGCTGCCCCGCATAATCACCAACAAAGAGAACATTCTGCGCATGCTTCGGATGGTGGACAATCCTCACAACGGCGTGACCTTCTGCTCCGGCTCCTACGGCACAAGCCTGGAAAACGACCTGCCGGACATGATCCGTTCCATGAAGGGCAGAATTCATTTTGCCCATGTGAGAAACCTGAAATTCATCACGCCGACCAACTTTGAGGAGGCGGCTCACCTGTCCGCCGACGGCTCGTTTGACATGTACGAGATCATGCGGGCGCTCCATGACATCGGTTTTGACGGGCCGATCCGCCCCGACCACGGGCGCATGATCTGGGACGAGGTGGCCATGCCGGGCTACGGCCTTTACGACCGTGCCCTTGGAGCCGCATATCTGAACGGGCTGTGGGAGGCCATTGAGAAGGGAGAAAAGAGAGCATGATAATCAGTGAAGAGGGACTGCGTGACCGGGCCTGGTGGGAGGAGCGGGGCTATGGGCTTCCCCGGTACGACCGGGAAGCGATGATAAGGCGGACCAGAGAGAATCCCGTCTGGATTCATTTCGGGGCGGGAAATCTGTTTCGGGCGTATCACGCCGCCCTGGCCCAGAGCCTTTTGAATGCGGGGGCGACAGACCGGGGAATCATCGTGGCCGAGGGCTTCGACTATGAGATCGTGGAGAAGATGAACCGATCCCACGACGACTACAGCATACTTGTGACACTAAAATCGGACGGCACGACGGAGAAAACCGTTGTGGGAGCTGTGGCGGAGTCCGTTGCGATGGACGAAAGGGACAGGGCGGCCTTCGGGCGGCTTCGGGAGATATTTGCGAAGGATTCCCTGCAGCTGGCCACCTTTACGATCACGGAGAAGGGCTATGGCCTGACGGACGCAAAAGAGGAGACGCTTCCCGCGGTTGCCGCGGATTTTGCGGCCGGGCCGGAGCGGCCGGTCAGCTATATGGGAAAAGTGGCGTCTCTTCTGTACGCGCGCTATCTGTCAGGGAAAAAGCCGGTTGCCCTTGTGAGCACCGACAACTGCTCCCACAACGGAGACCGGCTTTTTACGGCCGTCGACGCCTTCGCCAGAGCCTGGGCGAAAAACAAAAAGGCGGAGACCGGCTTTGTGGACTATGTGAACGACAGAGAGCGGGTGTCCTTCCCCTGGAGCATGATCGATAAGATCACGCCGCGGCCGGACGGCGCCGTGGAGCAGATGCTTCTGGCGGACGGCGTAGAGGAGACTGCGCCGGTTGTCACATCGAAAAAAACATACGCTGCGCCCTTTGTCAACGCGGAGGAGACGCAGTATCTGGTTATCGAGGATGCATTCCCCAACGGGAGACCGCCGCTGGATAAAGCCGGCGTGATCTTTGCGGCCAAAGCTGTGGTGGATCAGGCTGAGAGGATGAAGGTGTGCACCTGTCTGAATCCGCTTCACACGGCTCTCGCGGTGTTCGGCTGTCTTCTGGGGTATACAAAGATCTCCGACGAGATGAAAGATCCGGATCTTTTGAAGCTTGTGGAGCAGGTGGGGCGCAGGGAGGGGCTTCCGGTTGCGGTCGATCCTGGCATCCTTGACCCGGCCGTATTTCTCGATACGGTGATACGCCTGCGGCTGCCGAATCCTTTTATGCCGGACACGCCGCAGCGCATCGCCACGGACACCTCCCAGAAGCTTGCGGTCCGCTTCGGCGGCACCATCCGGGCCTTTGCGGCATCGGAAAAGCATTCCGTGTCGGAGCTTCGGGGGATTCCCCTCGTGCTTGCGGGCTGGCTGCGGTATCTTCTGGGCGTCGACGACCAGGGAAATTCCTTTGCCGTGAGCCCGGACCCGCTTTTAAATGTGCTGCGCCCCTTTGTGGAAAAGCTCACGCTGACCGAAAATCAGGATGTGGAGGCGGCGGTGTCAGAGCTGCTTCGGATGGAAAATATTTTTGGCGTAAATCTTTTTGTGGTGGGCCTCGGGGAGACGGTCATCGGCTTTCTGCGGGAAATGACTGCGGGAAAGGGCAGTGTCAGAAGGACGCTGGAGCGGTATCTGTAACCCTTTGGACGATTAGCAATTGCATTATTTATGAAGAAAGGAAAACAGGAAATGAGACCTTTTATGGGAGAAGATTTTCTGCTGGAGAGCGAGACGGCCCGGGTGCTCTACCACAAATTTGCGTCTGCAATGCCGATTCTGGATTACCACTGCCACTTAAGCCCGGAGGAGATCGCCAAAAACCGGCGCTTTTCCAACATCGCCGAGGTGTGGCTTGCGAGCGATCATTACAAGTGGAGGCTGATGCGGGCAAACGGCGTGGAGGAAGCGTATATCACAGGCGACGCCCCGGACCGGGAGAAATTCAGGCGGTGGACCATGACGCTGGAGAAGGCCATCGGAAATCCGATTTATCACTGGAGCCACCTGGAGCTGCAGCGATACTTTGACTATCACGGCGTGTTAAACGCCGACACGGCGGACGAGGTCTGGCAGCACTGCAACGAGCGGCTGCAGGAGCCGGGAATGGATGCGCGCAGTCTCATTGTAAAGTCCGGCGTAACGCTTCTGTGCACGACGGACGATCCGGCGGACGATCTGCGCTGGCACAGAATGCTTCGGGAGGACGACACTTTTCCGGTGCAGGTGCTGCCGGCCTTTCGGCCGGAGGCGGCCATGAAGATTACAGACTTCGGCTTTGCCGATTATATGGAAAGGCTCGGGGCCGCCGCGGGGGTGGCCGTAACGGACTTTGCCTCCCTGAAGGAGGCTCTTGTCCGGCGGCTTATTTTCTTCGATTCCATGGGCTGTGCGGCCAGCGACCACAGCAGCGACTATGCCATGTACGAGCCGGCAAAAGAGGCAGAGATCGAGGAGATCTTCGGCCGTGCCCTCTCAAGAAAGCCGATAAGCCGCACGGATGAATTAAAGTACCAAACGGCGATTCTTCTGTTTCTCGCAGGCGAGTACAAAAAACTGGGCTTTGTCATGCAGCTCCACTTCGGCGTAAAGCGGGACTGCGACAGGGGGAGGGCCGGGAAGCTTGGCCCGGACACGGGCTTTGACTGTATCGACACTCACACGCCCTCCGCTTCGCTTGCAGAGCTGCTAAACGCCATGGCAGAAGGGGGCGGTCTTCCGAAAACGGTTCTCTACAGCTTAAATCCGGCGGACAACGCGGCCATCGGCACGGTGATCGGCTGTTTTCAGGACAGCACCTGCCCCGGCAAAATTCAGCAGGGCAGTGCCTGGTGGTTCAACGACAGCAGGCAGGGGATGACAGACCAGATGACAAGTCTGGCAAACCTGGGGCTTCTGGCAAACTTTATCGGTATGCTGACAGACTCCCGCAGCTTTCTCTCCTACACGAGACACGAGTATTTCCGGCGGATTCTCTGCAGTCTGATGGGCAGATGGGTGGAAAACGGCGAGTATCCGTGGGACGAGGAGCGACTTGGCGGAATGGTGAAGGATATTGCTTACCGAAATGCCGTCCGCTACTTTGGCTTTGATCTGGAAATGCCGGAATAGCTGCGGCCGGACTGCCAAAATCAGTTGGCTTAGAGCCAAAAATGACAGGATGAGAGCAGGCTGTCTGTGTTAAAATAATGATTGCAGTTACGAAGGAATGACAGAGAACGTAAACGAGGTGCAGTCAGATGTATCAGATAGCGCTCTGCGACGATGATGCGAAGGAACTGGATAAGGTGGCGGACATGCTGAAATCCTACTGCGGCCAGACCGGCGCAAGGGAATTTCTGGTGAGGCGTTTTGACAGCGGAGACAGTCTGCTTGAGACGGCCGGCAAGACCGACTATGCGCCGGATCTGGTGTTTATGGATATTTATATGCCGGGCAGCTCGGGCATCGAGGCGGCGAAACAGCTGAAAAAAATGGGCCGTTCCTGCGGGATTATTTTTCTTACATCCTCCCGGGATCACGCGCTGGACGCGTTTTCGGTGGACGCGCTGCAGTATCTTGTAAAGCCCGTCTCCAGAAAGACTCTGTTTTCGGTGATGGACAAGGCCGTGGCCAGAGCCAGGGAGGAAGACTATCTGCTGTTTGAGACGGACAGCCAGGTCTGCCGGGTGGCGGTCAGCGATATTGTGTACTGTGAGGCCAACCGGAAAAAGCAGTGTGTCCGGCTTAAGAGCGGAGAGAGCCTGTCTTTGAGCATGACCATGGCAAAGCTGGGCGAGCTGCTTTCCGCCTACCGGGCTTTTGCGAAGGTGGGCGTTTCCTATATTGTGAACCTGGCCCATGTGGAGCAGCTGGACAGGCAGACGCTTTTGATGGACGACGGCAGCACGGTGCATCTGCCCCGGGGCTCGTATGGTGCTCTCCGGGAAAAATATTTCAGCTATTATCTGGGAAGAACAATCGATACCCTCTGAGGTACAATCCGTACCGAAACTCTTTTCTTTTTTGCCGGATGGCGCTAAACTGTATATGCATGTGATTCACGGCCGGGCTGTTCATCATCTCCCCTGCCTGGCCGCGGACGTGTGCAAATGGGGCGAAGGAGCAGAAAATGAATGAAGCGTTGACCTCACATGTTACCGACAATATTTTTCATGCGATCTGGTTTTACAATCTTGCGCTGGAGCCAAAGTGCGGCAGACGAAAAAGGCTGCTTGTTCTGGCGGCGACCGCAGTGTGCTGCCAGGCGCTGTTTTATGCCGCAGCAGTGTGGACGCCGGAGAAGGGCCGGTGTCTGTGCCCGGCGGTAAATCTGTCTGCAGCCGCGGTTTACGCGGGTGTTTTTTTGTGTGTGCTTTCCGCATCCAGCCCGGCGAAATCCGTCTTTTTAGTTTTTACATACTACAGTCTGTTTGTGCTGCGGTGGGGATTTTCCTCCCTCGCCGCAAAATGTCTGGAGGACTGGCTTATGCGGGTTTTTCAAATCGGATTTAACCTGCTTTTTCTCGCGCTTTACGCGGGCGGCCTGAGAGGGCGGCTCGGTCAGATTTACCGGAGAATGCACGGCGGCGCGTCACGAATCGCCGCGGTTTCCGGACTGACATTTGCCGTCACGGCGGCCGCGGTTGGCGGAGGGGCCGGACAGTCGGGTGTGGGGGGGATAAAAGGTCAGGCGGCGGTGATGGCGGCGGCCTGCCTGTCGGTGTTTCTGCTGCTGTTTTACGTTCTGTCAGGGCCTGCGGAGGAGTACCGGTTTGCGCAGCTGCAGCTGTACGAGCGCATTCTGGCGCAGCGGAAAGAGAGCTGTGACCGGCTGGATCAGAGGGCGAGGCAGATGCGCCACGACATCCGGCACCACAATGTGGTTGTGGCGGAGCTGGCGAAAAAGGGAGACTGCGCGGGAATTCTGTCCTACCTGCGGGAATATGATGTGGTGGAGTGGAAGCAGCAGCAAACGCGCCACTGCTCCAACAGCGCGGTGAACAGCCTGGTGACCGGGTATGTGAAAAGGGCCGAAAGAGAGGGCATTGTCTTTCGGACGCTGCTTCGGCTGGGGGAGAATACGCCCGTCCTGGATGTGGACCTGATTACGGTTCTCGGCAATATAACGGAGAACGCCTTTCGGGGCTGTCGGGACGCCAGGGAACGCCGGGTGGAGATTGTGGTGCGGCACCAGGGCGGGGGGATTCTTATTATGTGTCAGAACACATGCCTGGATGAGCTTTTTTTTGGCGGAACGGAGGGGCAGGAGGGCACCGGCATATGGAGTATCCGGCGCATTGCGGCAAAATACGGCGGCAGCGCGGATTTTTATGCCGAAGACGGGCTGTTCACCTGCCGGGTGCTTTTAAACCGCAGAACGGAGGGGTAGCATACGCCGGGTGAGAGGCGTGATAAGATGAGAGCAGAGAGGAGGCTCATTAAAAAATGCAAAAAGGACAGGATAAATTGTTGTAATTTCTAAAAGTATGGTTTATTATATTACAGGTACCTCTCTCAGGTTTATGCTGATCAGGTACTTTTTGTTGTCAATAATCGGCTGCTTATGAATGAAAGCCAGATCCTGGGCTTTTACATATAGATACAAAATAAGAGTGGCTGAACGTGCGGGTAATGCACAGTTTTCAGCCGGCGAGCAGGGGGAGCATTGATATGAAAAGTATACGAACCAAAATTAACCTAAGTCTTATTCTGACAATTCTGATCGGGCTGCTTGCGTCCGGATATGCGAGTCTGATGCTTGGCTACAGCAATACCATATCCACGGTGGAGCAGATGATGTCCCAGACGGCCGTTCTGGCGGCGGGGCGCGTGCAGCAGGAGCTGAATGTGTATAAGAACGTCGTCATGGAGGTCGGATGCATTCCGCAGCTTTCCGATCCGGGGGTCACGCCGGATGAGAAAAAGCGGATTATCGACGAGCGGGTTTCCATGCACAATTTCCGAAGAGGAAATATTGTCGGAGCGGACGGCAAAAGTATTTTTGACGGGAACGATTATTCGGACCGGGAGTATGTAAAACAGGCTATGCAGGGAAATGTCTGGGTGTCGGAACCGTTAATCAGCAAGGTCACAGGGGAGCTCTCGATCATGGTGGCGGCGCCTCTGTACGAGGGCGGAAACAGCGGAAATGCCATTGTGGGCGTCGTATATTTCGTTCCGAACGAGACCTTTTTGAACGACATTGTAAGTGCAATTTCCCTCGGGGAAAACAGCAGAGCCTATATGATTGACCAGGCCGGCGACACGATTGCCGATGTTACCCTGGAGACGATCACGGTACAGAATATTGAGGAACAGGCACGGTCGGATTCTTCTCTCGCGGAGCTTGCGGCGATCCACGGGCAGATGCGGGAGGGAAAGAACGGCTTCGGCGGCTATGTGGACAGGGGAGAGAAAATGTTTGCGGCCTATGCGCCCGTTGAGGGAACAGGCGGCTGGAGCATTGCGGTGACCGCGCCGCAGATCAACTATCTGGCATCCACAAGGGATTCCATGGTGATCAATGTGGCTGTGACTATCGTATCTATCCTGATTTCCATTGTGGTGGCCCTTGTGCTGGCGTCCAATATCGGCAGGCCGATGAGGGCGTGTGTGAATCGGATGAAGCAGCTTGTGGAGGGCGATCTGGATACGCCGATGCCGAAGGTGAAGAATAAGGACGAGACCGGAATGCTTGTGGAGTCGACAGAGGCTCTTGTGGAGGGACTGCGCACGGTTATCAGCGACATCAACTATCTGCTGGGCGAGATGGCGAAACAGAATCTCAATATCCACACGGAGCACGAGGAGGTGTATGTGGGCAGCTTTCACGATATTCTCGTCTCCATGCGCCATATGAAGCAGCAGCTGAGCGGTGCCATACAGCAGGTTAACCACTCGGCGGAAGGGGTGGCAGACGCCAGCAATCAGCTGTCCTCAAGCGCCCAGACGCTGAGTCAGGGCACCACGGAGCAGGACAGCTCGGTGCAGGAGCTGGCGTCCCGGATCAGTCTGATCTCCGAGGAGGTTAAGAGCACGGCAGAAGGGGCGGCCGAGGTCAGGAGCCAGACGCATAAGACCGGCGAGGAGGTCTATCTGTGCAACCGGAAGATGCAGGATCTCGTGGAGGCCATGGAAAAGATTCAGGTCAGCTCCGACGAGATTGAAAAGATTTTAAAAACCATTGACGACATTGCGTTCCAGACAAACATTCTGGCGCTGAACGCGGCCGTGGAGGCGGCGCGGGCCGGAAGCGCGGGAAAGGGATTTGCGGTTGTGGCGGAGGAGGTCCGGGATCTTGCCGGAAAGTCCGCGCAGGCTGCCAAGAATACATCGGAGCTGATCGCCCACTCTTCGATTGCGGTACATGAGGGCACGGAGATTGCGCAGAATACGGCAAATGTTCTGTTCGGCGTCGTCAACAGTATCGAGTCGGTTGTTGATGCCATCGACCATATCGCCGTGATCTCCGGCGAGCAGTCGGAGTCGGTGGAGCAGGTGGCAAGGGGAATCAATCAGATTTCTCTCGTTGTCCAGAACAACAGCGCCACGGCGGAGCAGGGGGCGGCTGCCAGCGAGCAGCTTTTTGCGGAGGCGTCCTGCCTCAGGGAGCTGGTGGATCAGTTTACGCTTGATCCGAGTTAATTGAAAAGACGCTACATACGGGCTGTTTTTGCGCGGATTGCTTTGATGAATCCGGGCGAAGACAGCTTTTTTTTGTTTCCCGTCTGGCTGTTCTTTTCTCGTTTTTGAATGAACTTCCAAAATATGGCTATACTCACAATGAGCAGTACAGTATCTGCTCTGGAGTATGGCGATTTTTTTAAGGAGGTTCTATGAAAAAAATTTTATTTTTCTGTATTTTATCTGTAATGACGGCTGCGGCGCGGGTACCTGCAGAGGCCGGTGTCTGGGATCAGGAGAACGACAGGCTGTGCACCGGCATATCGAAAAAGATCGTGGTGCTGGACAGCGAAAGAAAGAACGGTACTTATACGGCTTACACGACGGCGAATGTGAACGTCAGGAGTAATCCGGACAAAGAGTCGGAGATTAAGGATGTACTTTTGTTTAACACGCCGGTACAGGTGACGGATTACAATGATAAATGGTGCTGCGTGAAGGACTGCAATCTGTACATCAGGAAAACATATCTTTCCAGAAAAGGGATTGCATATCAGGATTATGCGATACCGAAAAACAGCGGATTTAAGACATTTATGTCCTATCGGAAAATAACGAGCAGGTCGTCGGATCAGTACCTGCTGCAGGATCAGTATGCATACACGGGAAACTATGGAATACGGCAGGTGAACGGCCGGTACTGCGTGGCGGTCGGCACGGCGTTTGGCGTGGGGATCGGAACTTATCTGGATCTGATTCTTGAAAACGGTACCGTAATCCCGTGTGTTGTGGCAGACATAAAGGCTTCCGGACATACGCTGGCAGACAACATTACAACAAAAGCCAGCGGGTGTGTGTCAGAATTCGTTGTCGATACGGGAAAGCTCGGCTCGAAAGTAAAACGGTACGGAGACGTGTCAAAGTGCTGCGCAAAATGGGACAGCCCTGTGAAAACGATTCGTATTTACGAGAAAAATGTTCTGAGGAAAAAGGGGTGACTGCCGGGCGCAGCCCCCTTTTTCCATAATTGACTTCCGGGAAGAATCAAAATATAATACTTATAAAGGAAATGCAACTCCGGCGCGGAGCGCGGCAAAAGTAAAGCAGAGTGAAGGTGGAGAAAAATGGATATTGCAGGAAACGAAAGCGGAGACGGAGGTACACGGGGCTTTGAAGTTTGCCTGTTATGATGCGTTTCAGGCGGCAGGGAAGGAGCTGAATACCGGGACCGGAACGTTTACCTGACAAAGAAAAGGTACCGTGAATTTGTAAAGGATTATATGCGGTATCTGCAGAATGGAGGTGTGTTTTGTGTATGAAATGGCGGGCCGCCTGACGGAAATGTTTTCTGTCGTGTTTCAGGGGGACTGTCTGCAGTATTTCCTGGGGCGCTTTCTGGAGGGAAGGATAAGAAACCGGCGGATAAACGGGCTGGCAGCCGCAGTGCTGTATGCGGTTCTGCGGGCGGGGACAGTTTTTTTTCTCACAACTGACCCTGCGGGTATTCGGGTTTTTGCAGGGCCTGCACTGTCTGCGGCTATTATTATTTTAGCCGCCTGCGTTTTTTACAGACCCGGGGGAAAAATCCGTTTTTTCTTAGCTGCTGTTTTCCTTGCGGTGAGTGAAATCAGCGTATTTCTCGCATACACCTTTGGCCAGACGGGAAAAGTGCTGATCGTCTTCTGGAACTGGTGCGTGGGGCAGGGGTACATTGCAGACGCCGGTGTGCTTTCTCTCCTTGTCGACGCAACTGTGGTTGGGACCAATGTCCTGGCGGCCGCAGTTTCTGCTGCGGTAACCGCTTGTATGCTGAAAGCCGTGGTGAGGGAATTTCGGGAAAAGAGCTGCCGGATCGGCAATGTGGAGCTGCTGTTCCTTATCACACCCGGCCTGATTGCAGTACTGATATGCAGCCTGCTCCGGGCGATTTTGCTTACCGTAGAAGAGGGGGAGCCGAGGCAGATTTACGGGAGGTATCCGCCGCTGGTTATTCTGGTTCCCGCCATTTTGATTCTGTCGTTGTTTTCAATTATTTTTTGCGTAAGGCTGTTTCAGGATATGATTTACCGGAACCGGGAAACGGGCAGCCGGATGATTCTGGAGAAACAGGTCAGCAGCCTGCAGGAGCATATGAGAGAGCTGGAGCGCGTCTATTCCGGAGTACGGGGGATACGCCACGACATGAAAAATACCCTCTCCGTCGCCATGCGGCTTGCGGCCGGAAGGGAGGAAGGGCTGCAGGTATATCTGGAGGAACTGAGCCGGACGATGGACAGACTGGAATTCCTTTTTAAGACAGGGAATACGGTTGTGGATACCCTGCT
>CATJJD010000216.1 GCA_949740385.1 uncultured Lachnospiraceae bacterium | reverse complement strand
GATGGTTCGGGTACATCATGTAGCCGCCCTCTTCCGGAAGATTCTCAAGTCCGTAAGCCTCTGTCCGGATCTTTCCGGTCTTATTCATCAGGTAAATCACATGATGAACCAGAGCGTAGCGCTGTTCTTCGGTATACTTCTCCGGATGGTCGGCGCGGTTACGCATCTTCGGTATCATGTACGGTGCCCGGTACAGATTCATAAAAATAACATAAAATAATTTCAGCATGCCACTACTCTCCCATTCAGTAATATTATAATGCAAATATCCATTATTTTCAACTTACTTGTGAGAGATTATTCGCACCCCTGCCCTTTTTGGTTCCGAACCTTTTTATTCGTAGTAGGAAATCACGATGTAATCGCCGCTTCGAAGTCTCCCGTCGGTGAGGCCGTTGATGGAGCGGACCTCCTCAATAAAGGCCTCCCGGTCTGTGGCGCTCCCCGGGGTGTAGCGCTCTGCAATGTCCCACAGTGTGTCGCCTGGCTGGACCTGAATGCTCGTGTAGTACCTGCGCTGCCCTTCCTCCTCCCCTGCGCCGGTCTTCGCGCCGGCGAAGGCGCGTATGCTGCTTCCGATGAGCATAAAAAGGAACAGTATGAGCAGGGCGGCTGCCGCGGCAATCCGCTTCTTTCGCTGTATGGACCTCGCCCTTCGCATGAGAGCCTCGTTGGCCCTCTCTGAAATCTTATCGTTGTATGTGTATTCCATAAATCCCTCCTGTAAAATCGGATGCCAGATCTGTGTTTGCAAACATCTGTTTGTGACATAGCTATACTATATACTGCAAACACCTGTTTGTCAAGGAGAAAAACGAACAGATTTTCGGAATATATGTTTGCTTTTTACGGGAAAGTGTGTTACACTTAATTTACCGAAAAAGAATGCGTGAATCTGAATAGAGAAAGGATAAGCTGCGGCGCTTTTTGCTGCGGTACGGTATCAATATGTCATCATCAGAAAAGATTTCGGAAAAGCAGAGGGAAATCCTGGAGTATGTGAAGAACCATATTATAAACAAAGGCTATCCGCCGACGGTGCGCGACATCTGTGAGGCGGTTTCGCTGAAGTCCACCTCATCGGTGCACTCTCACCTGGAGACACTGGAGAAGAAAGGCTACATACGCAGAGACCCGACGAAGCCGAGAGCCATTGAGATTATAGACGACTGCTTCAACCTGACCCGCCGGGAGATGGTCAACGTGCCGCTGGTCGGCAACGTAGCCGCGGGACAGCCGATTCTGGCGGTGGAAAACATTGAGTCCTACTTCCCGGTTCCGGCGGAGTTTATGCCGAATGCGGATGCCTTTATGTTAAAGGTGAAGGGTGAGAGCATGATCAATGTCGGCATATTCGACGGGGACAACATTCTCGTGGAAAAGTGCAGCACCGCGGAGAACGGGGATATGGTGGTGGCTCTCGTGGAGGATTCCGCCACGGTGAAGACCTTTTATAAGGAAGCGGACCATATCAGACTCCAGCCGGAGAACGATACCATGCTTCCGATCATCGTGCCGGACTGCCAGGTGCTTGGCAAGGTGTTCGGCGTGTTCCGCTTTTTCAACCGCTGACAAAGAGCCGGGCGTCCCTTGGACGCCCGGCTCTCTTTTGCCGCTGTCTGCTTTGCCGCCCCGGTGCCGGCATATTTTTTGTGCCTGCCTTAAGCCGGCCGGTTCTCCTCGTGTATGTCGATGACCCTGCCGTCCCGCCAGATGCGCTCAAGGTCGTAAAACAGCCGGTCCTCCTTCGAGAACAGATGGACGATAATGTCCTGATAGTCCATCAGTATCCAGGTGGAATGTCTGTTTCCTTCCACCTGGATCACCGAAAGCCCCTCTTTGTACAGCGCTTCATCCACCGAATCCTGCATGGCGGTGAGCTGGTTCTGATTGTTTGCGTGTGCGATTATGAAGTAGTCTGCGATGGAAGATACGTCGGTAATGTCGAT
>CATJJD010000215.1 GCA_949740385.1 uncultured Lachnospiraceae bacterium | reverse complement strand
GACGCTCTTCCGATCTTGAGAAGACGCCGCCGGAGCTTGCGGCCGACGTTGCGGACCGCGGAATTGTCTTAACGGGCGGCGGTGCGCTGCTTCGGGGCCTGGAGGAGCTGATCGAGGAGAAGACGGGCATCAACACCATCACATCCGAGCAGCCGATGACCTGTGTGGCCATCGGAACAGGCAAATATGTTGAGTTTCTGGCAGGAAAACGTGACGATGATTAATCCTGCACAGACATTTAGATAATTTCGACAAAAAAGTGTGCAAAATTCTGGTGGATTTTTGCGCGCTTTTTCGATCAATATGTGGTATAATAAGCGCGGAACGCTTATTATACTGCTTATACTGCGCGCAGGAACAGCGCACATATAGCGTCATCAAGCAAAGATTGATGACAGGGTATAATATACGGGCGGGCGCGGCCATCCGGCTTCTATATACAGTATGACGGATGCGGGGCGGCCTGCATATACATATAATATGCATATAAAGGAAGCAGATGACTCAGGCAATCGGAGGAGGCACATATGGTTAAGGGTCTGTACACGGCACATACAGGCATGGTCAATGAAATGAAGCGCCTGGATATTATGGCGAACAATCTGGCGAATGCCAATACAACCGGATATAAGAAAGAGGGGACCACATCCCGGACATTTGCAGACGAGATGGCGATCCGCCTGAAGGATACGTCGGTGTACGGGCTCGGAGCAAGAATCGGGGAAATCACCTACGGGGTACATCTCGGGCAGGTGTACACGGACTACACGGAAGGGTCCTTCCGCGTGACGGACAATGCCACCGACTTTGCACTTGACGGCGAGGGCTTTTTTGCGGTTGCGTTCACGGACAAAGAGGGAAACACGTCGGTGAAGTACACAAGAGACGGAGCCTTTACGGTGAATGTGGACGGTTATCTGGTAACCAAGGACGGTGATTATGTTCTCAACGCCACCGGCGCGATGAACGGCGACCCGAATCCTGCCAATTTTATCCAGGTAGATCCGAACGCGCCGATTATGGTGAATCAGCTGGGGTATGTTCTGCAGAATGACCAGGTGGTCGGAACGCTGGGCGTTGTGGACTTTGACAACTATGATTACATCGAAAAGTACGGGGAGAATCTGTACAATCTGCTGGACGGCGGCAACCGGATCGCGTCGGAGGCCAAAATCGAGCAGGGCGTGCTGGAGACATCCAATGTGAATGTAATCAACGAGATGGTAAACATGATTACGATTCAGAGAGCCTATGAGGCCGGACAGAAGGTAATTACTTCCATCGACGGAACACTCGACAAAGCAGTAAACACCGTAGGCAGAGTTTAACAGCCAACAGGAGGATCAGCCTTATGATGAGAGCACTTTACACCGCAGCCACGGGGATGATTGCGGAACAGACGAACGTGGACGGCATTGCCAACAACCTGTCGAACGTCAACACGACAGGCTACAAGACGGAGCGGACCGAGTTCAAGTCATTATTATACCAGACACTGCAGACGCGCACGACAACGGCCAACGGCGAGAACAAGCCGGTGGGAGCGCAGGTGGGACTGGGTACCCGGGTGGCGGCAACCATGTCAGTCTATACCCAGGGGCCGCTTCTGGCAAGCGAGGTCAAGACGGATTTCGCCATTGCCGGAGACGGATTTTTCGCGGTTCGCGATATAAACGGAGAAACCTATTATACGAGAAGCGGCAACTTTACATGGAGCATGGACGCCAACGGCAACACGATTCTTGCCACGGCGGAGGGCGACCCGGTTCTGGACCGGGAGGGCAATGTCATTATGGTTCCGGAGGGCGTGCCGTCTGAGTCGATGATTTTTAATGAGGACGGTTCCATCTACTACAAGAATCCGCAGACCAACGATGTGGTGGCGCTGAACCAGTCTTTTGCCCTCTATCAGTTCAATAATCCGGCAGGTCTTGAGAAGCTGGCGGGCAGCAAGCTGGCGGCGACAGCGGCTTCCGGCAACCCGATGCTCGAGGGCGTAACGCCGGGACTGACCTTAAGCACGGTGAAGCAGTGCTATCTGGAAGGCTCCAACGTGAACGTGGCGGACGAGATGGTAAACATGATTATCGCGCAGCGGGCCTACGAGCTGAACTCGAAGGCTATTCAGACATCGGATTCCATGCTGGATACGGCGAACAATCTGAAGCGATGATAGCGGCATAAGGGAGGTAGAGTGATGGATCTGACAAATATTTCGTCTACATACAGCAGCGCAAAAGCGGATGCCGGCGCGTCATCCGCGAATTCACTGCAGAGCTCAATCAAAAACATTTCGGCAAACTCCAGCGAGGAGGAGTTAAAGGGCGTTATCATGGATTTTGAGTCCTACTTTGTGGAGCAGGTTATCAAACAGATGAAGGAGTCCTTTTCACTGAAGGAGGATGAGGATTCCACCATGTCCCAGTACAAGGATATGTTTATGGATCAGACGATCGAGATGGTTGCCGACGAGATCGTGGAGCAGACAGGCGGAAACCTGACGCAGCAGCTCTATGAGCAGATGCGCCGGAATCTGAATATGGCATAATCGACGGCTGCATTCAACTGGATAGAGTTAGGAAAAAAGGCGTTGTGCACTGCATGATGCCTTTTTATAAACTTATTTTCCCGAATCCTGCGCACGGAAAGAGAAAGGAACGGACATTTGGATAACAATCAGGAGACAATAAGCGGTTATGTAGAGCATATAATTTACCGGAATGCGGAGAACGGCTACACGGTTCTCGTGCTTGTGAGCGAGGGAGAGGAGCTGACCTGTGTCGGGAGCTTTCCGGATATTGCGGAGGGGGAGAACATCGAGGCCAGAGGCGAGTACATTGATCATCCCACTTACGGGCGGCAGTTTAAGGCTGTGTCGTTTGAGGAGAAAGCGCCGCAGGATGCCCTTGCGATTGAGAGATATCTGGGTTCGGGGGCCATTAAGGGGATTGGCGTTGCCCTTGCGGCCCGGATTGTACGCCGGTTTAAGGAGGATACGTTCCGCATCATTGAGGAGGAGCCGGAGCGCCTGGCGGAGATTAAGGGAATCAGCGAGCGCAAAGCTATGGAGATTGCCGAGCAGGTGAACGGCAGGCGGGATCTGCGTCAGGCGATGATATTTTTACAGAAATACGGCATCAGCACGGCGCTTGCGGTGAAAATATACAGCCAGTACGGGCAGGAGGTGTACGGGATTGTCCAGGAAAATCCATACCGGATGGCGGACGACATTGACGGCGTGGGATTTCGGACGGCGGACGAGATCGCATCCAGAGTGGGCATTCGGACGGACTCGGATTTCCGCATCCGCAGCGGCATTCAGTACGCGCTTCAGCAGGCGATGGGAGAGGGGCACACCTATCTGCCGGTGGAGGAGCTGACGAGAAGGAGCAGCAGTCTTCTGGAGATTGCCCCGGAGCATATCGAGAAGCACTTCATGAACCTGGCGATTGACCGGAAGATTGTAATGCGGCAGGCAAAGGACGTGACACAGGTGTACGCCAGCTCCTGCTTTTATATGGAGGCGAACACGGCGGCCATGTTGAAGCAGCTGGACATCGGCTATGATGTGCCGGACATTGAGATTGAGGAGCGGCTGCGCCAGATCGAAAAGCAGACGGGAATGGATCTGGACGGACATCAGGCCGAGGCCGTGCGGGAGGCGGTAAGAAACGGGCTTCTGATTATTACCGGAGGGCCGGGAACCGGAAAGACCACGACGATCAACACGATCATCCGCTATTTTGAGATGGAGGGGCTGGATATTTTTCTGGCGGCGCCCACGGGGCGGGCAGCGAAGCGCATGAGTGAGACGACGGGCTTTGAGGCACGCACGATACACCGTATGCTGGAATTAAACGGCGGAGTGGAGGGCAGAGCGGGCTTTGAGCGAAACGAGCAGAATCCGCTGGAGACCGACGTCATTATCATTGATGAGATGTCCATGGTGGACATTTCGCTTATGTATGCCCTGCTAAAGGCGGTGCCTGCGGGAACCAGGCTGATTCTCGTGGGGGATGTGAACCAGCTTCCCAGCGTCGGAGCCGGGAGCGTGCTCAAGGATGTGATCGATTCCGACATGTTCCACACGGTGAAGCTGACCCGGATTTTCCGGCAGGCCAGCACCAGCGACATCATTGTCAATGCCCACAGAATCAACCGGGGCGAGCCGGTGAACCTGGACAATAAGAGTATGGACTTTTTCTTTCTGAAGCGGTACGACGCGGACCGGATCATCAATGTGACGCTTCAGCTCATCAAACAGAAGCTTCCGAAATTTGTGGATGCGTCGGAATTCGATATTCAGGTGCTCACGCCCATGCGAAAGGGGCTTCTTGGGGTGGAGCGGCTCAATACCGTTCTGCAGCAGTACCTGAATCCGCCGGACGAGAACAAGCGGGAGAAGGAGAACGGCAGCACCCTTTTCCGCGAGGGCGACAAGGTTATGCAGACGAAGAACAACTATCAGCTGGAGTGGGAGATCCGCAGTAAATACGGGCTGATGATCGAGAAGGGATGCGGCATTTTTAACGGAGATGTGGGAATCATAGAAGAGATCAATGACTTTTCGGAGACGATGACCATATCCTTCGACGAGGGGCGCATGGTGGAGTATCCGTTTAAGCAGCTGGAGGAGCTGGAGCTGGCTTACGCCATCACCATTCACAAATCTCAGGGGTCCGAGTATCCGGCCGTTGTGATTCCGCTTCTGTCGGGGCCGCGGATGCTGATGAACCGCAATCTGCTCTACACAGCCGTCACAAGGGCAAAAAAGTGTGTCACGATAGTGGGAAATGACGAGACCTTTAACCAGATGATCGCAAACAATGCCGAGCAGAAGCGTTACAGCGGACTTTTCGACCGGCTGACGGAGGAACAGGAGAATTTATAATGGAGATCAGAATTTTGACAATCGAGGAGATGCCGCAGGCACTGCAGATTGCGCGGGGCGTGTTCGACTACTGCCTGCGCAAGAGTGTGCCTTACGGGGACAGCGTCGCGGCCTTTGAGACCTATGTAAAGGAGGAACCGGTGCGCCGGCGGATGGAGGAGGGCAGTCTTGTGCTCTGGGGCGCTTTCGAGCAGGGGTACCTGGTGGCCATGTCCGGAATGCAGAGGGAGGGGCATATCACGATGCTCTATGTGCTGCCGGTTTATCAGCGCAGAGGCTGTGGCAGGGAGCTGCTTCTTGCAATGCGGAAATACGCCTGGAGCCGGTACAGCCTTCCGGCGGTGACGGTTGCGGCGATGCCGGCCTGGACTTCGTCCTATTTTGGGAGGCGGAAGTTTACCGCCATGAACCCGATGCAGGCAAACGGTGCGCCGTTTGTGTATATGAAGGCAAAAAGCGTGCGGGAAATCAGCTATGAAAAGAAGCCGATTCCGGCCGGCGTGTTTCTTGCGACGGTGCTCGGCGGGACTGTCGCCTGCACTGCAGTGGCCTTTTTGTTTATGGCGACGTATCTGCTCTGACCAATCCAGCGTCGGCTGAAAAAGAGAAAGCCAGCGGCTGCATAACTGCTTCCGCTGGCTTTTCGCCTGTCTATGCTCCCGACGGGAGGGCTGCATTCGCCGCAGCTTCCGCCGCCTCCCGCGCGTGAATCCGTTTCAGTCTCTGCTGGAACCGGTTCGCCAGCTGTCTGAGCTCTTCGTCCGGGATGAAATGCTTCACCGTATCCTCATCCACCTGGATGCGATTGTCCATCGTTTTCATAATATCCAGAATCTGAACCTCACGGTATACGCTGTTGATGCTCAGATCCAGTATCTGATTGTCGGAGATGCGCAGCACAACAGGGCGCATGTAATCTTTCGTATTCTCAACCAGCACGATGGCCTTGTCTCCTGTGGTCAGGTCGACGCTTGCCGCCTGCGGCACAATGTGGATGCACTCCGCAAGCTTTGTGACGATGGCCGGCTGATAGAGCTGCTGCTGTCTTGAGAGCTGCTGCATGGCTTTGATCTCGGATACCGGCGTGTGGCCGATATTCATGGCGGTCATCTGATCGAACTGATCCGCGACACTTAAGGTCTGGACCATAAACCGCAGATCGTC
Source organism: uncultured Lachnospiraceae bacterium (assembly GCA_949740385.1). GTDB lineage: Bacteria > Bacillota > Clostridia > Lachnospirales > Lachnospiraceae > Roseburia. The sequence goes on along the minus strand of CATJJD010000215.1, from coordinate 5,191 downwards.
GTCCGGCTCAAAGGAAATTTTCTCCGGATGATCCTTATATATGTAGGCCTGCATCAGCGCAAGAGCCCGCGGGAAGAACTCATAGTCCTGACGGAACGGGGTGAGGAATCCAAGGCCGCGCTCAAGAGCCTGCTGGATCACCTCCCGGTCGCCGGGATCAAGGCTTAAGCCCTTTTCGAGTATCTGCTTCGGCACGTACTGATAGCCGATGTCGTAGAGCAGCGCGGCGGAAACCATCGTGAACTGTTTCTGCGGGGTGTAGCCCATCCGGCAGGTCATCATGGCGGTAAGGATAGCCGTGCTGATGGCGTGCTTGTACATGAAGTCGTCGCCGCTTCTTAAGTTCTGATTAAAGTTCACGCGATGAGTCAGCGAGCCGTAGTGCATTACGATGTCCTGCAGCAGAGGATAGAGAGGCTCCGGCTTCTTGCGGTTAAGGATCAGATTCATGCATTCGCGCAGCTTGAACATATATACGGTCTGAAGCTGCTCGAATTCTATGTCTTCGCGAGACAGCGGCGGAACCGGTTCGGCCGGCTCCAGAATGTAAATGCCGATCAGCCCGAAATTTTTGATGCTGGAAATGCCCGGCAGCGTCAGCTCGGAATTGCGTTCATAAAGGAGCACTCCGTTTTTGTTGTAGATTGGTTTTGCGAGACGCATGCCTGCTCTCAGGTCGTCTGTTTTGATAAAACGCATAGTTAATCATCCCCCTGTTGGTTTGTAGCTGCATGTAATAACATGCAGTTACGAAAACTTTTGGTACTTCATATGGTTCCTCTTGCATTTGATGACGAAATCAAGTATCTTTAATATAGCACAAATAATGATCTTGCGCAATCCGCACAGGAAAATTCCGTGAAGTTGTTTGTTTAATATGGAAAACAGATTGATTTTAGCTCGGAAGTGTGATAAAATTTCATTGTTAAAAAATTAACATCACTTCGCGGTGTGACTTTTATTCAAAAGGAGAACGAACAAATGGCAAAGAAAGTAGTGTTAGCAGGTGCTTGCCGTACAGCGATCGGCAAGATGGGCGGAGCATTGAGCAATGTTCCGGTAGCAGATCTGGGAGCGATTGTAATCAAGGAGGCTTTAAACCGTGCCGGGGTTAAGCCTGAACTGGTTGACGAAGTTAAGATGGGCTGTGTCATCCAGGCAGCGCAGGGACAGAATGTTGCACGTCAGGCTTCGATTAAGGCAGGCCTGCCGATTGAGGTTCCGGCAATCACGCTGAACGTGGTTTGCGGATCGGGCCTTAAGTGCGTAAACGATGCGGCTACTATGATTCTTGCCGGAGAGGCGGATATTGTTGTTGCCGGCGGTATGGAGAACATGTCACTGGCTCCTTACGCAATGACAAAGGCTCGTTTCGGGTATCGCATGAACAATGCGACTATCATCGACTGCATGGTAAACGATGCGCTGACGGATGCGTTTAATCACTATCATATGATGATCACGGCCGAGAATGTCTGCGACAAATACGGTATTACAAGAGAAGAGCTGGATGAGTTCTCCGCGAACAGCCAGCAGAAGTGCGAGGCTGCCATCGCAGCAGGAAAGTTTAAGGATGAGATTGTTCCGGTTCCGGTTAAGGTAAAGAAAGATATTGTTGACTTTGTGACGGATGAGGGGCCTCGTGCGGGCACGACGACAGAGTCGCTCTCGAAGTTAAAGTGCTGCTCCGGCAAAGAGGGCGGTCTGATTACGGCAGGTAACGCTTCCGGCATCAACGACGGTGCGGCGGCGGTTGTTGTCATGAGCGAGGAGAAGGCAAAAGAGCTTGGCGTTACTCCGATGGCTACATGGGTAGCTGGAGCGCTCGGCGGCGTTGAGCCTGAGATCATGGGCGTAGGCCCGGTTGCATCTACGAGAAAGGTATTTGCGAAGACCGGCCTTACCATCGACGACATCGACCTGGTTGAGGCAAACGAGGCTTTTGCGGCTCAGTCCATCGCAGTGGCAAGAGACCTGAACTTCGATATGTCCAAAGTAAACGTAAACGGCGGTGCGATTGCGCTCGGACATCCGGTAGGAGCTTCCGGCTGCCGTATTCTCGTTACGCTTCTGCATGAGATGGCAAAGAGCGGAAAGAACCGCGGTCTTGCTACGCTGTGCATCGGCGGCGGTATGGGCTGCTCGACAATCGTTGAGAAGTATTAATAATCTGTTTCACGCGAACACATTTTAAATAAACAGGAGGAATCAGCATGAAAGTTGGAGTTATCGGCGCAGGAACAATGGGACAGGGCATCGCAAAGGCATTTGCCCAGGTTGACGGCTATGAGGTAGCACTCTGCGATATTAAGCAGGAGTGGGCTGACGGCGGCAAGGCAAAGATCGCAAAGGGCTATGCAAAGCTCGTGGAGAAAGGCAAGATGACGCAGGAGACTGTCGACGGCATTCTCGCAAAGATTACGGCCGGACTCAAGGAAGATCTCTGCGCAGACTGCGATCTGATCGTTGAGGCTGCGTTTGAGGACATGAACGTTAAGAAGACAACTTTTGCAGAGCTGGACAAGATCGTGAAGCCGGAGTGCATTTTCGCATCCAACACTTCCAGCCTTTCGATCACGGAGATCGGAAACGGCCTTACCCGTCCGATGATCGGCATGCACTTCTTCAATCCGGCTGACCGCATGAAGCTGATCGAGGTGATTGCAGGCGCGAACACACCGGAGGAGACCGTTGCGACGATCAAGAAGATTTCCGAGGAGATCGGAAAGACTCCGGTACAGGTAAACGAGGCGGCAGGCTTTGTTGTAAACCGCATCTTAATCCCGATGATCAACGAGGCAGCTTTCATCAAAATGGAGGGCGTTTCCGACATCGCAGGCATCGACGCGGCTATGAAGCTGGGCGCAAATCATCCGATGGGACCTCTGGAGCTGGGCGATTTCATCGGACTGGACATCTGCCTTGCAATTATGGACGTACTCTACAACGAGACCGGCGACAGCAAGTACCGCGCATGTCCGCTGATCCGCAAGATGGTACGCGGCGGCAATCTGGGAGCAAAGACAGGCAAGGGCTTCTATGTTTACAACGCAGACCGCACCAAGACACCGGTGGATGCTCAGTAAAATATAATTAATGGAGGAATTTATATCATGGATTTCACTTTAGACAAGAAACATGAGATGGCGCGCGACCTGTTCAGACAGTTTGCGGAGACCGAAGTAAAGCCTCTTGCGCAGGAGACTGACGAGACAGAGCAGTTCCCGGCAGAGACGGTTAAGAAGATGGCAAAGTACGGATTCCTCGGCATCCCGGTTCCGAAGGAGTACGGCGGACAGGGCTGTGATCCTCTTACATATGTAATGTGCGTGGAGGAGCTGTCCAAAGTATGTGCGACTACAGGCGTAGTCGTATCTGCACACACATCTCTGTGTATCGATCCGATCATGACGTACGGCACGGAGGAGCAGAAGCAGAAGTATGTGACAAAGCTTGCAAAGGGCGAGATGCTCGGCGCATTTGCGCTGACCGAGCCGGGTGCGGGTACGGATGCGCAGGGCGCGCAGACAAAGGCGGTTCTCGACGGGGACGAGTGGGTTCTCAACGGCTCCAAGTGCTTTATCACAAACGGTAAGGTTGCGGATGTGTACATTGTTATCGCCATCACAAGTGTTGTTGAGGATAAGAGAGGCAGAAAGAAGAAGAACTTCTCTGCATTTATCGTTGAGAAGGGCGCGCCTGGCTTCTCCTTCGGAACGAAGGAGAAGAAGATGGGTATCCGCGGCTCTTCTACCTACGAGCTGATTTTTGAGGACTGCAGAATTCCGAAGGACGCACTGCTCGGACCGGAGGGCAAGGGCTTCCCGATCGCAATGCATACGCTGGACGGCGGCCGTATCGGTATCGCTTCTCAGGCTCTCGGCATCGCGGAGGGCGCACTGGAGCGCTGTATCGAGTACACGAAGGAGAGAAAGCAGTTCGGCCGTTCAATCGCGGCGCAGCAGAATACACAGTTCAAGATCGCTGATATGGCGGCAAGAATTGAGGCTGCAAAGCTTCTCGTGTACAAGGCTGCAAAGGCGAAGGAGACGCAGAAGGTATACTCCGTAGAGGCTGCAAAGGCAAAGCTGTTCGCGGCTGAGACGGCGATGGCTGTTACGACCGAGGTTGTTCAGCTCTTCGGCGGATACGGATATATCCGTGAGTACGATGTAGAGCGTATGATGCGTGATGCAAAGATCACAGAGATCTACGAGGGAACCTCCGAGGTTCAGCGTATGGTTATCTCTGGTGCGTTACTTAAGTAGGAAGGAGAGCAAAATACATGAATATCGCAGTATGTATTAAACAGGTTCCGGATACAAAGGGCGGTGTAAAGTTCAACCCGGATGGAACACTTGACAGAGCGGCAATGCTTGCCATCATGAACCCGGACGATAAGGCAGGTCTTGAGGCTGCGCTTAGAATTAAGGACGAGACAGGCGCCAAGGTTACGGTTGTCACGATGGGACTTCCGACGGCTGACGCAGTGCTCCGTGAGGCTTTGGCTATGGGTGCGGACGATGCAGTTCTTGTGACGGACCGCGTACTGGGCGGAGCCGACACATGGGCAACCTCCAGCACGGTTGCGGCAGCGCTCAAAAAGATGGATTACGACCTTGTGATCACAGGACGTCAGGCAATCGACGGCGATACGGCTCAGGTGGGACCTCAGATTGCGGTTCATCTTGGACTTCCTGTTATCTCTTACGCGGAGGATATTCGTCTGGAGGGCGATTACGTGATTGTAAAGCGCCAGTATGAGGACAGATACCATGAGATCAGGGCGAAAATGCCTTGTCTGATTACCGCGCTCTCTGAGCTGAACGAGCCGAGATACATGACTCCGGGCGGCATTGTGGATGCCTGCGACAAAGAAATTACGGTATGGTCAAGAGCAGACCTGACGGATCTGGATGATGCGAACATCGGTCTTGCAGGATCGCCGACCAAGATTGCAAAGGCTTCTGACAAGGTTCCGAAAGGTGCCGGTGAGAAGGTTAATCTTGATCCGGCAGAGTCCGTGAACTACTTAATGGAGAAGTTCAAAGAGAAACATATCATCTAAGAGCAGACATGGCTTAAGACTATTAATCCATAAACGGAGGAACTTATCATGGGTTTAGAAGAATACAAGGGCGTATATATCTACGCGCAGCAGGTAGACAACAAGCTCAGCTCAATCGCCTTT